>JBGPGQ010000166.1:0-7048 GCA_041483995.1 Bacteroidota bacterium | reverse complement strand
CTCCCCTCCTTATTTAAGGAGGGGATAAAGGGGTGGTTACTACGGAGAAAACAGGAATGTTCTTACTGCTTCATGGATCAAGGCTGATAATCTTTTTCTGGATCGCGTACTTCACAAGGCTTGCCGTATCATGCACGCCCAGTTTTTCCGTCAGGTTTGCCCTGTGGAACTCCACAGTTCTCACACTGATGTGGAGTTTGTTCGCAATCTGCTGGTTGGTCCGTCCTTCCGCAACGAGCCGGAGAATTTCCCGCTCACGGTGGGTCAACACAACCGTGTTCGTCTCCGATACCTGTCCGCTTGCCTGTTTCACGTAGGATTCGATCATCGTCTTCGCTATCGACGGCGTAAAAAACTGCTCCCCGCGATGGATGGCCCTGATCGCACGGATGAGTTCATCGAAGACGGTATTTTTTAGAAGGTACCCGCTCGCTCCCGACTGCATGACGCGCTTGATGTATTCCTCATGCTCGTACTGCGACAATACCAGCACCTTGGCGGGTTTGTCTCCATGAGTGATCCGATGCGTGGCCTCGATGCCGTCCATATTCGGCATGCTGATGTCCATCAACACGATATGTGGATTCAGCGTTTTTGCTTTTTCCATCGCATCGAGACCGCTCTCGGCCTCGCCGACGACCTGGATATCTTTTTCATTGCGGAGCAATGCTGCTATTCCCGCACGCACGAGGTGATGGTCATCGGCTATCAAGACGCGTATTTTTTGAACAGCAGCCATTACCTAATCAGCACCATCTTGCGAACCTCGCTCGTGGTCAATGACGCATCATCAAGACTCTGAGCAGATATCCGGTAAAAATACACCCCGGACGCAAAGTTGTTTGCGTTAAGTTCGACAGTCTGGTATCCTTCCTCCATCTCTTCGTTGTTCAAAAGCACCTGTGCTTCCTGGCCAAGTACATTATATATCTTGAGCGTCACAATGGAAGCATCTCGCAACCGGAAACTGATTGTGGTAGTAGGATTGAACGGATTGGGATAGTTCTGGTACAGTTTTGTGGCAACAGGAGTTCCCTCTTCAAAGGAATCATCTTCAAATTCCCCTTCGTCTTCCGTCTCATTTGTTGTTCTTGGAAGAATCTGCGGCGGTGCCGGTCCGAATTTAAGGAAGGGGCGGTCTGCAACCTCCACCTGTCCCTTGAGCACAAGATTGTTCCCCACAACAAAGCTGATGGTATCCAACGATCCAACAAATGCCCTGTTCACACGGTAGAGTGTGCTGTACAGACTGTCATACTCAACAAGCGGGCGTCCCTGCCAGTATGTAAGTGCAGTATCAGCTTTCGCGACGATATCAATAATGGACATCTCGTCGTAAGGATTACCGTTGATATCAAGTAAGAGGTCACCAAATCCGGTAGGGGTTTTCCCCAACATACTTGCCACAATATTAAATTTTGCAGCAACGACTTCGGCGTAGAGCTTGTTCGAAGACTCGCGAGGTCGAAGCGATACCCGCTCTTTTCTGAAGGGTCTGGCGACCTGTCCAGTGATTATGACGTCGAAGCCATGTGCCGGTCCTGTGTGCTTACCCGAATGATCATATAGCGTTGTCTGAAGGTAGGTGAAATTCAAGCCCTTGTTGCGGGCAACGTTCCACTTGGTAAGCCTGACCCACCCATGTATATTCGCTGAATCTGCTAGCGGCTTCCAGCGACCTGGTGAAAGTTTCTGCATGAATGAGAGAGCAACCATCATGCCACCGGCGCTATCACTCTCAATCGACCCAGGCTGGAACCCACCCTGCACAACAACTTCAGACAGGAGATTGATCCAATTTGGATAGCCATGGGTACGTCGAGCCGCTCTTTCGAAACGGCCCCTTGCGTTCAAACCTATCATGGTGTCCGGGGGGATCGACAGGAATAACTTGCCACCTGCTCCATTGACAGTAACAGTATCGGGAGAGGTTGCGGCCGAATGCGAGAAAATGATATTCCCCGACTTCAATCCGGAAGTCGTTGGGTGAAACGTAATGTGGTACCATTTGCCGTTGGATGGATTGAGCGTATCGGGGCCCGATGCCGCGACACCGAATTGAGTTGTATTATCCGAAACGACGCTATTGACGATCATCGCATATGCACCGACATTCGTCACCAACGTACTATCGACCTTGCTGTTCCCAGGAAGGACACTGCCGAATGAAATATTCCCCGGGCTGGCCGAATACATCGGCGCAGAAAGTGTGGTGAGCAGTGAATCAACATACCATGGCAAGTAATCGACATTTGCCGAAACCGAATCTCCGAGCCCGGTCAGGTTATTGTAGTTCGGTGTATTGGGAAGACTCTTGATATCAGCCGGGCCGGACGCATCCCCCCACCAGTTCTCACGCGCATCCTGGAGCGTTCCAGTCAGGTCCAGCATGCCGTAAAGATTTCCATTGATCTTGTTTCGACGCCAGGTGGATGTAAGGGTTGCTGCAGGTGCATCTGTAAACGTGACCGCGCCGACCCCCCACCCGGAGATGATGTTTTCATTCGCGGTGAGAATGAGAGTCTCAGGCGCATACGCGTCCGCCTCCACACCGATTCCATTTGAGCCATCTCCCATCACTGTGTTGCTATCCACCCGTGTATTCAAGATGGCAAGTCCTCTGGATAAACCAGCACGCCTGGATTGTACTGCGGCATCCACTGGACTTGCTTTCGCTCTCGGAACCGTTGCTCCCGGATCGATTATGACGCCCCAAAAGACGGACGTTCCAACACCTGCAAGCGTCGCGCTGACGTTGTTCCCGACAAAGTCCCCGCCGACATCAATGAAGTATGCTCCAACTTGTGTTTCCACGATAGTATTACTTCTGACAGCCACCCCGGCGGGTTGGAAGAGAAGGATACCCGTGGAGACCGTTGTGCTCGGCACATATGAAAGAGAGCGCACTGTGTTATTCGTGATGGAGCCTGTTGACCCGCCACTGAACTGGATGCCATTCTGTGCAATAAAGCTGACAGCTCCGGCTCCCACAAATGTGCTTGTATTGATGTTAGCGGTTAGATCCGCCCCGGTAAACACTGTTCCATTCTTCTGAAATCCATAAATACTATCGAGTGACATACTGAACGTACGCGGAATGCCATTATTTGCAAAGCCATAGATCGCAACACCATGCTGTGTACCGCTGATCGGAGTCTCGCGGACGTCCCTGATGGTGCAGTTTGTCAGCAATCCACCGGCATTCCTGTAGCCGACGCCGATAAAACGGTAATTGCCATTTCCTCTTCCCGCCCCATCAATGGTAATACCATTGATCGTGACACTTGCGGCGTCATGAACGTAGACCACAGGGTAATTGTTATTCGGGCCCGGCGTAACAAAGAACTTCGTGAGCGTGATGGGGGCTTTGATGATGGTACTCGAAGCACCTGCACCAATAAGCGTGAGGTTTGTATCGATTTCGACCTGCTCTTCGTATATGCCAGGCAACAGGTTCACCGTGCTCCCAGAGACCAGATTCACGCCCTCCTGAACGCGCGCAACTGCACCTGTCTGCGGGCTGTTGTCATCGACATTCAGATACGAAAAGTCACCCTGGAATCCGTCTGATGGATCACCACCAATATCTGTTGCCGAATTCAGCCACGGCGTAAAGTCCACGTTGGCATTGACAGAGGACGCCACTCCTGCGGCCGTATTCGTTCCCCACCAGTTCGCTGAAGCGTTCGCGATCCCACTCACTGACACATCTTTGAACACTCCTTCAGCATCGCTGCTTGTGATGCTGTTGCCACTGACGGATATCGTCGAGACATCGAATGCCAGGGGAAATGAAGTGCCAATCCATACACCATTCCCGTTACCAGAAAGGAAATTATTTTGTACAACAACACTTTCAGTTTCATAGATTGCAATGGCTCTGTTCGTTCCGGAAATCGTATTGCTCTTGAATATCGTGTGCCCCCACACTGTAGGATCGGGATAGCCCCACGTTCCAACTCCCGCGGATCTGCTTCCGGATGGGCCAACACCGACCACAGTGTTTTGTTCCACCAGACCGTTCTTCGCCTGCGTGATCGCGCGGCCATTGAACTTGCCCGTGATTGAATTGCCATTGAAGGTGAAATGATCCACACCCGGGTTGATGTAGAATGCTCTTGTTGCCTCCGCGCCAACCGGAAGAAACAGGTTGTCGCTCACGGCAAGGCTGTCAACAATTACCGAACCACTGTAGGTTGTAATCACACCCATGCCGTCGTCGCCGTTGGAGCCCGGGCCAACCGCCCCAACCTTTATCCGGTTGTTGGAAAGGACGACGCTGCTCAACCCGGTCCCGAGGAAAACGTTCGAGCTTGCAAGACCCAGACCGACCGCATCGAACCCGGTAATTGTGAATCCATCAACTGTGACATCGGCGCCGCTGATTGTGAGCGAACCAAGGTACGTAGGCCCCGTCTGCAGCATGATGGTGGTGACGTCACGCCCATCCGTGGATTCAAGAGTCAATGACTTGTTGATGTTGGGGCTTTGATTGTATGTCCCGGGTTTCACCCTAACAATGTCTGCTGTCGAGGCTGAATCGACTCCTTCCTGAATAGATGACCCATTGGAATTGTTGACGTACCAGGTCCAAGGATGAGCAACGCTTCTGTAGTCTGCCCCCCACCATGGTGAATAATCAAGGCCGTCGTCAATACCATTCCCCGTACCACTCGGATTGGTCGTCGGATGGTTCGGGCCCGTGATGCTACCCCACCAGTTTCCCACGAGTGACACTGCCAGAGTGCCCAGACTGCCTGAACCTCCATACACCACAGGCACGGCACCACTATCTACACCTATGACAGCATTGTCGTGAATTGAATTGCCATTGGCGCTCATCGTGACCGTGAAACCCGTTCCCGATTCAATGAACATGCCGTAATCATTGTTCTTGAATTCGTTCTGTGTCATGTTTACGGAAACGTTCGACAACCCAAAGGTGAATGTTGTATTCGTAATGTAAAAACCGATGCTCCCTGCCCTATTCTGGGCGTCGATAACGTTGTTTACATACCTGGCAGTAACTGTCGGCCCAAACGAACCTGCAAATGCCCCGAGGCCATAATCAACGTTAGTCACAACGTTGTTCGCAACCAACGGTGCAATGTAGGGAACGAACACCCAGATGCCATACCCCGACGCAGGGCTGTTACTTACTTTGTTGCCTTGAATAGTATCAGCCACACCTCCTGCGCTTCCACCATTATCCGAATGGACACCATCGCTGGAGTTTGTAACAACGTTGTCAAGAATGTTCATTCCCTTCGAGTTGTTTGCCACAATGGCGCCGAGACAGTTCGATACTGTGTCGCGTTGAACGGTTCCGGCACCGCCGAAATTGAAAACCGCAATCGAGCCGGAAGTGCTTCCCTGAACATTTTGGACAACATTGTCATGAAAGTTGAATGTCCCACCAGACGATGCGTACAATGCCCGCCAGAAAATGTTCTTGACCGTCAGGTAACGTACTCCCAGATTATTGAAAGTACCAAGTGTGTGGTCGGTAACAACGCCGTTGCGTGCATCAATATTTGCTCCGCCGATGTTAGTCCCACCCGGGAGGAGCGGATTGTCACCATCAATGGTCATCTTCTCAATCGTGACGTTGTTCGCTTGCACAAGAAACATGGTGCTATGTCCGACCGGGAAGGTGCCCGCTGTGGGGAAGTTTGGATCTGTAAAGGACGGACGAATAGTAGTTGACCCGGCACCGGCACCGCGTATCAAAACGGATTTATTGACGATAACGTTTTCAGCATACACCCCCGCTGCAACGTCGATTGTATCACCCACACCCGCTGCTGCAAGCGCAGCAGTAATTGTGGCATATGGTGCTGGAACCGTCAGCACCGACGCAATGTGGTCAAACTGATCACCGCCCGGATTGCCTTTCATGGCTGAAATGGGTGCCCCCGTTCGCGCGGGTGCGATATCATTTGTTGCTGCCATTGGCTTGCGGACAATTTTCCCACCGTAGGTTGAATACGGGTTTATTGCCGCTATTATAGCAAGAGCGAGAACGGATCGTAACAAGGTGTTCATGGTGCTACCCCCCTTTTTGTATGATGGGTGATAAAAAATGCGCTTTGATGCGTGAAGGCAAGAAGAGGTTTCTCTTGATTTCAGAAACGCAATTGGATGGTTTGTCTTTCACGAGAAGATAATCCCGATTGCAGACAGCAAGTTATCTCATGCACCGGTCGGTGCACGACGTGAAATTGAATGAGCTGAAAGTTGAATAACAGTTGAAATGCAAGAAATCTGCACGAGGTTTCGAGAGGCTGGCCACACCCTGTGGATGATCCATTTGGGGGCGTCGAAACAACTACAGGAAGATCATGAATTGCTTTTCAAAATGCAACCCGAATTCGCCTCAGAACTGGTTTCGAGAATCGGCAAAAAAACAGAAGGAGAGAGGCCACAAAGATGCAAATCAGACCGCCTTGATGCTTTTTTCATCAGATACAACAGGTTGTCCAATGGGCAATTCGATCATGAACTCCGCTCCCCGCCCAAGGACAGATTCGGGCCGGAATGTTCCTCCAAGAAACTCTACCCGCTCCCGGATATTGCGCAAACCGTAATGAGGCCGCGAGTCTGATGCGAGCCATTGCGTTGTATCGAACCCCTTGCCATTGTCGGAGACAGTCAACGCCATCACCGATCCCCTGACCAGCAATTGAATTGTAACCCGCGTTGCTTCTGCATGTTTGGCCGTATTTGTTAAAAGTTCCTGTACAATACGATAGATGCTTGTTTCAATGAGGGTGTCGAACCGCATTTCCGCCGTGGGAAAATGACACTCGACAACGATACGCGTTCTCCGCTCGAAGTTCGACGCCTGGAGTCCAATTGCTGCCCTGAGCCCGAAGTCATCAAGAATGGCGGGCCTGAGATCATAGGCAATTTGCTTTGCTTCGGTTTGTGCTTCATCAGTCAGCAGGATCACCTCTTGAAGGTATCCTTCCGCGGCGTCAGGATCGGACCGATAATGTTTTGCTGCAAGCTCAATATTAATTTTCAGCGTGCTCAACAATTGGCTGAG
>JBGPGQ010000165.1:0-7100 GCA_041483995.1 Bacteroidota bacterium | reverse complement strand
GAACTGGTTTTATCAGCCGGAACATTTTGTCAACGCCCTGGCGAGTCCAAGTCAAGCCGGCGTTGGCGCGGTGATCGGTCGAGAGGGATTTACAACATTCCCCATAAGTGTAGGGGTGCAAGCGATATTCCCGTATGCCAGCCGGGAGAATCTGATGTTTTTCGGTGGACTTGAAGGTAACCTTCATTTTATTTCGGGGAACATCGAAGTCAGTCGTCAGGTGCAAGCGGGCTATACTGTTCTTGGTGGCTTTGCCATCAAATTCTTTGAGTTTGGAGTCAGGTATACTTCATTCTCCGATATCAGAAGTCTGGGTGCGCAACTCGGAGTTAGATTCAACTCGTTTGGATTGTAAATGAACTTCAGCACTCTGCTCTACTCCGTCAAGAATCGAATAGGCACCATTACTATCAACCGCCCTGACAAACTCAACGCGTTGAATGCACAAGCGAAGCTGGAGTTGAAGTCTCTCTTCACAGAAATCAAGTCAGATACATCGGTTGATATTGTTGTTCTTACCGGTGCCGGCGAGAAAGCATTTGTGGCCGGTACGGATATCAAGGAGTTGACCATACTGAATGGCGAAGCAGGAAAGGAGTTCTCCTCGAAGGGTCAGGAGGTCTTTGATCTGATCGAAAACCTCGGCAAGCCGGTAATCGCTGCTGTGAACGGCTACGCTCTCGGTGGTGGGTGTGAGCTTGCACTGGCGTGCCATATCCGCATTGCTTCGGAGAATGCAAAGTTCGGTCAACCTGAGGTGAATCTTGGAATCATTCCCGGCTATGGCGGAACACAGCGTCTTGCGCGTCTCGTCGGACGCGGAAGGGCGATGGAACTGGTGTTGACGGGAAATCAAATTGATGCACAGGAAGCGCTTCGTATCGGACTCGTTAATAAGGTGGTATCGCTCCCGGAGTTATTGAATACTGCGACAGCAATAGCACAGCTTATTGCAAGCAAAGGGCAGGTTGCAATCCGTATGGCCCTGAAGGCAATCAATATGACGCAGGAAGCAACACTGAGCGATGGGCAGCAATTGGAAGCATCCTTGTTCGGGGTCTGTTGCGATACAGCTGATTTCAAAGAGGGGACGAGTGCATTTCTGGAGAAACGTGCGCCGAAGTTCAAGAACGCATGACGACCTACCGATCACTTCGCAATCGGGTCATTCTTGCAGCAGGCCTTGCCGTGTGTGCGGTTCTGCTATATGCTGCGGACTTCATGTTCACTCCAGAAAGCGATTCATCGAGGGCGGTGGAGTTAAGACCTGCTCTTCAGGAAATCAACGCGGTAGTAGATACGTTGCTTCTTCGTTACCACATTGCAAAGGGATGGGTTAAGACATGGCAGGTGCAGACTGCTCAAAAGAAATTTCTCAGGGTTGAACGCCGGGTATTTGTGCCGCCTGATTTCATCAGTGTGAACTTTAACCATGACCTCGCCCGGATGGTGGCGGACTATGGTGCAACTGCCGTCGCGACTGAACGAACAAAGGAAAACTCTGTTACGATGCACATCAAGAAAGACAACTCGATCATCCAGAGTATCTCGTTTGTAACAAAGCGGGACTTACGATGATGGATCACACCCTGAAAGGAGCAGCACCATAAGCACTGAACAGAAAGCGAAACCTGAGAAGCAGGCAAATGACACTGCAGTAATGGACAAGATTGTTTCGTTGTGCAAACGAAGAGGCTTTGTATTTCAGTCAAGCGAAATCTACGGTGGCTTGAACGGCTGCTGGGACTACGGCCCCCTTGGTGTGGAGCTTCTCCGCAACATCAAAGAACAGTGGTGGCGGACGATGACGTACCGAGAGGATATGGAAGGGATTGATGCGTCGATTCTCATGCATCCGAAAGTGTGGGAGGCATCGGGACATGTTGCAAATTTCACCGATCCGATGGTGGATTGCAAAGAATGCAAGGCCAGATTCCGTGCAGATCAAGTTGAAGATGCACCGTGCGGGAGCCCGGCATACAAGGGACGCAAGGCGATAAAATGTCAGGCAGAGGGTAAGTTTACCGAAGCCCGTCAATTCAATCTCATGTTCAAGACGTTTGTAGGGCCGGTGGAAGACGAAGGTGCTGTAGTGTATCTCCGTCCAGAAACAGCACAAGGCATCTTTGTCAATTTCTTGAATGTGCAATCAGCCTCACGACAAAAGCCGCCATTTGGCATAGCGCAGATCGGCAAAGCATTTCGCAATGAAATCAATACAAAGAACTTTCTCTTCCGCACACGGGAGTTCGAACAGATGGAAATGCAGTTCTTCGTGAAACCGGGAACTGACATCGAGTGGTTTGAGAAATGGCGCGTGGAACGTATGCAATGGTTCGTCAATCTCGGGATGACCAAGGAGAAATTGCAATGGCACCAGCATCCCTCAGACAAGCTTGCACACTATGCAAAGGACGCGTACGATATCGAATATCAGTTTCCGTTTGGGTGGGGCGAAATTGAAGGAATTCACAATCGCACCGATTTTGATCTCACACAGCACGAGAAGTTTTCAGGCAAGTCCATGAAGTATTACGATGAGGCGACGAAGGAGAGGTATACGCCATACATCATCGAAACTTCCGCGGGTGCGAGCAGGTCGTTTATGGCATTTCTCGTCGATGCGTTCAGAGAAGAGGAAGCCCCAACGGCGGACGGCAAAATGGAAGTGCGCACGGTTATGAAGTTTCATCGCACACTTGCCCCGATTAAGGCTGCGGTTTTTCCGCTCGTCAATAGGGATGGAATGCCGGAGATCGCCTCAAAGATTGTGGCTTTTTTGCGTCCCCACTTCCGGGCCTTTTACGATGATAGTGGCGCAGTCGGACGTCGGTATCGCAGACAAGATGAGATCGGTACACCATATTGCCTTACAGTCGATTCTCAAACGCTCGAAGACCAGACCATTACCGTACGTGATAGGGACTCAATGAAGCAGGAGCGAGTCAACATCGAGCGCGTTGTCGACTATCTTAAAGAGCGTCTTTGAAGAATTTGAAATTGCATACCGATTTTGTATCTTCACGCCAACTCTCATAATCCCTTGAAGCCTCTGCACATGAAGAATCGATATTGCTGGTTAGTTTTAATCATACTTTCTGCCGGATGTGGCGATAACCTGCCCACCCCATCGACGCCAGTTACATCATTTGGTCCTCCGACTGAACTCAAAGCGCTTTCAGTCAATTCTTCGACAGTAAGAATCCAGTGGTCAGCCGCGGTCGCAGCAAACGATTCGACGTTTGCAGGCTATGTGATACTGTGGGGAAGTAAACAGGATAGCGTGCCAAAGAGCGTTCTCGGGTTTACAATTGATTCGCTGTCTTCCGGTGTGCATACATTCTCCATCAAGGCCCGCAAATCATCGGGTGAACGGAGTGCGGCCGCCGCCATTGTCTGGGCACCTGCCGAACGGTTCGATTCAACGTACGTCCTTTTTGAAAACAATTCGGCAATATCTACACGCGCTGAAGCATTTAATGTAGGAACGCGAACCACAAATCCTTCCACCATGATTCTCGACCCGCTCGACCCGGTCGTGCAGCAAACAATGGATTTTGCCTTCTATGGTGGCAGTGGTCAGATTGAACAGCCCCTTGCAATGTGGGGGGCAAGCCACTACGTGGGAGCTCTCAATGAAACAAGATTCTCGACGGTAACGCAAAGTGCCGTTTCCCTGGATCTTCCCCTCGCTGCGTTTCCTGCTGAGGATACTTTCACCAAAGATTCGATCACAGTTGTTGACAACACGGTTTACTATGCAAGGGTTATTGGTGATCCAGGAGAAGTGAACTATGTTCGTCTTCATCTGCGCGTCCGGCCGGGGTTAATCTTCCCGGATCGCGTGATTGAGGTGCATCTCTCGCTACAACGAGTCCCCTCGTTGCTGTACGCAAAGAACAAGGATGAGTCTGGAAGGCTTTTTGCGCTATTGTATCCAGCTTTCTTCTAAACACAATCACTTGATTTGCGGAAGGGTGGTTTTCATCTCCACCCTTTTTTTGTAGGTCGAAAGAGGCAAATGCAGCTTAAGCACATCTTTGTTGATCGTTACAATGAAATCCGCTCGGGATGGCGATTAGCGATTTTCTTGTCCATCACCTTATGTCTTGCATTCCTACTGTTAAGTCCTTTCCAGTATTTCAACGTTCTTTCATTGTACGTTCAGACTGTCTGCTCAATCGTTGCCACGTTGGCTGCTTCCTTTGTTATGACAAGGTTTATCAATCGCAAGCCATTTACCGCTATTGGCTTGTCTTTGCATCCGACAATGTTCAAGGAGCTAGGCGTGGGTTGTCTGCTGGGGTTTCTCATGATGACAGGAATTTTTGTTATAGAGTATGCCGGAGGTTTTATTACAGTCACCTGGCGGGGTCTGACAATTCTGGATTGTCTCCGGGTGTTTCTCTCCGCCGCCGGGTTGTTTGCTATTGCGGCATTCTTTGAAGAACTTTTGTTTCGAGGGTACCTGTTTCAGACCTTGATGCAGGCGGTGACCTTTCTACCGGCCATGCTGATTATGGCGCTGCTCTTTGCATACGCACACTATAACAATCCAAACGCAACGGCGTTTGGCCTTGTGAACGTCGCTCTTGCAGCAGTGTGGCTTTCGCTGGCATACATGAAAACAAGGAGTCTCTGGTTTCCGCTCGGACTCCATTTTGCCTGGAATTTTTCTCAGACAGCGATATATGGATTCCCGACAAGCGGTATTGATTTTTCAGACAAACAGTTCGTTCAACTTACCCAAACCGGTCCCGACTGGATTACAGGAAGTTCGTTTGGTCCGGAAGGCGGAGTGCTGGCAACTCTGGCGCTCATCCTTTGCGTATGGTACATATTGAAAGAGAAACAACTTTCTGTTCCAAAGGGGATCATCACACTGGATTCCGTGGAAGACTTGTTGAAACCGAATGTGACTGAGGAAGTCATATGAAGCGGTTGTTTATGACAGTTTTGTGTTGCATCGTGCTGCACCCCACGGTGCGAACACAGCCAACAGCTACAGAAGAACAGATGTTCGATGCCAGAGCGCAGCAGGGCATCGAGTATGTTTATAATTTGGAATTCGAAAATGCCGAAAGAGAGTTCAACGAGCTTATTCGTATGAAGCCGAAACATCCGGCAGGACATTTCTTTCTTGCCATGGTTCAGTGGTGGAAAATTCTGATTGATATTGACAACGAGCAGTTCGACCAGCAGTTTTATGACTCGCTCCAAAATGTTGTTGACCTGTGCGATGAACTGCTCGACAAAAATGAGAACGACGTTACTGCGCTGTTCTTCAAGGGAGGAGCAATTGGTTTTCGCGGAAGGTTGCGCACCCACCGGAGTGATTGGCTGGCGGCTGCGAACGACGGCAGGAAGGCGTTACCGATCGTTCAGGATGCCTCATCTCTCGATCCTGGCAACAACGACATCCTTCTTGGGTCGGGCATCTATAATTACTATGCTGAAGTAATTCCACAAGAGTATCCAGTTGTGAAACCACTTCTGCTTTTTGTTCCGCATGGGGACAAGAAGAAAGGCATCGAGCAACTCATGCGTGCATCGGAGAAAGGGAAGTACGCAGGAATTGAAGCGACCTACTTTCTTATGCAAATCTATTTGCAATACGAGAAAGAATACCAAAAAGCGGTAACGATTGCAATGAACCTGACAGCGAGATTTCCCAATAACGTACTGTTCCAGAAGTACCTCGGACGATGCTACGTGTCCCTTGGCAATTGGCAAATGGTGCAGCAAGTTTTTGCAGCCATTGCCGATAAGGTGCACCATGCCCAGCGCGGATACGGTGCCACTGTTGAAAGAGAAGCAGAATACTATCTCGCCTTCAACGATATGAATCACCGCAGTTATGAAGCGGCACTACCGCACTTTTATAGGTGCGACGAATTAAGCAGGCAGCTTGATGCGGATGGGCCTTCAGGTTTTATGGTGATGACGAATCTCAAGATCGGGATGATATATGACCTGCTTGCAAAAAGAGAGCTTGCCGTGGCGCAGTACAAGAAAGTTCTTGGTATGAAGGAGTACAAAGATTCGTACAGGCAAGCCGAACAATTTCTAAAAACACCCTACATGCAATAGACTAAAGTATGGGATTAACGATAGTTCTTTACGGCCTGGTTGCTGCCGCCGCAGAGATATTTGGCGGCTCACTTGTTTTGCTGAAGAAGCAGTGGCCGAAGAAGGTTCAGGAGTATCTTCTTGCGCTGAGCGCCGGGTTCATCCTTTCATTGGTGTTTCTTGAGCTTGTGCCCGAGAGTATGCGCGCCGTCGGTATCCAGGCGCCACTCTGCATGTTGGTTGGATATTCAGTTCTGCATTTCTTCGAGCATACGATTGTGGGTCACCTGCATTTTGGTGAAGAGACTCATCCTGAAGTGATGGTTTCGAAGGTCGCGAGTTTTTCCACATTCGGGGGACTCTTTATCCACGCGTTCTTTGATGGCTTCGCAATTTCTGCGGGAATGCAGTTCGATTTTTATCTTGGCTTACTGATCTTCTTCGCGGTTCTGCTGCACAAGATTCCGGAAGGACTGACCATTGCCTCTGTGATGCTTGCTGCCGCTCATGGGCGAAAGACGTCATTCTTTGCATCGGTAGCAATCGGCGTGGCAACGATGTTAGGTGTTGTTACCGTTTTCCTGCTCAATACCGTTGATGAGAGAATCGTGGGGTTGTCGTTTGCGTTTTCTGCGGGCATTGCAACATACGTGGGAGCAAGTGACCTGATACCGGAGATCAATCATTCAAAGAACCGAGTGATACCGCTGCTGGTGTTCGGAGGAATGATACTGTTTTACATTGGAACCGTTGTGCTTAAGTCGCACATACATTGAATTAAGGATTCTTTGGTTACTTTCTTTCAAAGAAAGTGACACCAGGATTGAATGTCTTGTTAGGATGTGTGGTGGGTCTCGCGAAAAGGTTAGAAACTCGTTCCAATCGTAATCCTGTGCAGGCTTCCGACTTTGCCGAGTGACGAGAGAGCGTAGTCCACTTTGTACTCTTTCACGGTAATACCAATGCCGCCGGACATTCCGGCCAATCCGCTTGTTGTGCCGATCTTTAGTTCTTTCCGCTGCTCATTGTTG
>JBGPGQ010000164.1:0-7240 GCA_041483995.1 Bacteroidota bacterium | reverse complement strand
CCTTCACATTCTGCGCCTTGCTATTTACCGGATTAGTTACGGAGGCGAGTTGACAGCGTCCAACCTGGAACGCATGATACAGCTTGCTGAGGCATTCTTCTCTACAAAAAATGACGCCTCTCAAATTACTGTAACGCCAGAAGTGATGGAGAGACTCCGTTTGATTCATCCTGCTACGCTGACTGAGCAGGACGAGGGCAACGGACCGATAGCGTGGATCCTTATCATCCCAACAACCCATGAACTAATGAAACAATTTGTCGCAAAACAGATCAACGAGCAGGAGTTGTTGGACAGGACCTCTCCCCAAGGAGTATACGATGCCATCTACTTGTGTTCAGCGTTGGTTCTGCCTGAGCACAGAGGAAAAGGGGTTGCAAAACGGCTTACAATCTCAGCCATCCAATCCATTCAGGTTGATCACCCAATCAAACATCTTTTTTATTGGGGGTTCAGTGTTGGAGGAACGAAACTGGCAACTTCTGTTGCGCGCGATTTCGGTCTTCCCCTCCACAAGAGACCTGAATAAGGGTCGAGACATCATATAACACTTATTGACTCACAAACAAAATAAAGGAGTTCTTATGAGGAAAACCATCATACGGTGCATTCCCGGGATTATCGGAGCGATCATGCTCTGGCCAGGATCGGGCAGTCTTATTGCGGGTGGTCTCGCGGAACAGCCGACGGGCAATGTTTCTCTAGGCAAATCCGTTTACGAATCGAAATGCGTACAGTGCCATGGCAAAGACGGCAAGGGAAATGGACCCGCTGCTGCCTTTCTGAATCCGCGCGCTCGGGATTTTACAGCCGGCAAGTTCAAATTCCGTTCCACCGAATCCGGCAGCATTCCCACAGACGATGATCTTCTCAATACGATTCAGAATGGATTACATGGTACTGCAATGCCCGATTGGAAACCGTATCTGCAGGGCGATTCATTGAAGGCACTGCTGGCATATGTGAAATCATTCTCGCCGCGCTTTCAGGGTGAAGCGCCGAAAGTTGTGAAAATTGGTAATCCAGTCGTTTCCTCGAGTGCAAGCGTTGCAGCAGGCAGCAAGGTGTATGAAAAGCTCCAATGCGCAAGTTGTCATGGGAGCGATGGACAGGGAAAGGACGCAGTTGCAAAAGAGTTTCAGGACGACTGGGGACACGACATCAAAGCTGCCAACCTGACGCAGCCGTGGACGTTCCGCGGTGGCTCCACGCAAAAAGATATTTACCTACGGTTTAGGACCGGTATCGATGGCTCTCCGATGCCTTCGTACATCGGTTCCGCAACTGAACGCGAAATGTGGGACCTTGTCAATTATGTTGCATCTCTCGCCAGAAAACCGGTCTGGGCAATGAACGAACAAGAAATCAAAGCCTTCTATGCGATACAAGACGAGGCAGGAAAGCAGCAACCAGTGGAAAGAGGAAAGTACCTCGTTAGCACACTCGGCTGTGCACACTGCCACTCTCCTGTCCGGGAAGATGGTAGTATGCTCGAAGAGTTACGGTTAGCGGGTGGTCAACGGTGGGACCTCTATCCATTTGATAATGTTGTTTCCTATAACCTCACTTCTGATAAGGAAACAGGATTGGGGAACTGGACAGATGACCAGATAAAAACGTTCGTAACAAAGGGAATCCGCCGCAACGGAACCCGTATGATTCCCTACCCAATGCCGTGGCCTGCGTTTGCAAGCCTGAAAGAAGAAGACCTTAATGCTATTGTCGCGTATCTCCGGACTCTGCCGCCGGTATACAACAAAATTCCTGATCCGAAGTCGCTGGGCTTCTTTTCTTATCTGTGGGGAAAATTCGAGTCGCTCATCCTCAAGAAAAGCCTTCCGCTCCGCTCGTACCCAGGAAATGCGGGAACAACTCATGAGAAAACACTCTCAGCGAACATTGTCTCTTCACATCAGACATCAATGAAGGTGCAGCCATGAAAAAGATACTCAAATGGGTAGGAATTGTTCTTGGCGTTTTAGTTGTGGTGGGCTTTCTGGGATTTCTGTATTTCATTCCTCCATTTACACTGGTTCCTCCGGAAGAATTCATCAAGCAAACCGCGGTTGCTGCTCCCTCACTTGATAACATCACTGATCCCGTCGAACGTTTAATAGCAGAACGGGGTAAGTACATTGTTACAACCTCAGACTGCAGCGGATGTCATACACAGGTCGGGGATGAAGGCCCCAAGTGGGATGAATATCTTGCCGGTGGGAACAAATCGGTCTTTCGAGGTTATGGAACATTCACAACGAGAAACTTGACGTCGGATAAAGAAACCGGTCTTGGACGCCGGACTGACGATCAAGTGAAACGCGTACTTCGGGGAGGACTATTGCCTGAAGGCCGTGTTGCCCATTACCGGGATATGCCGTGGGCGACCTATTCGAATTTGACGGAGGAAGATCGCCATGCAGTTGTTGTTTATCTCAGGCATATCAAACCCGTTGTACACAGAATTCCTGAAGATGATACGACAGCAGTTATCAATGATCCTGCTGTAATGGAACTTTATTATTGATGACCAAGGCAATCGAAGCATCCAATGGCGGCAAGGAAACCAAAGCAAACTCATAAAGATAAACACAAAAACCTTCCGTTCTTTTGTGATTTTCGGTGCTCGTATGCCGCGTTTGCACCAGCTGAAGTGAGCGGCGCGTGCAGAAGGGAACAGGTAGTGTATTGCACGTTACTCAAGAAGTATAACAGCAAGAACGGGCGTTGCCTGGCTGGCTAAGACTCCTGCAGGTGTGTGTGATGTGAGGAACTTCAGGTTGCTTTGACAACGACTACGGTCTGATCGTCGTGTTGTTCCGCGGTTGCCGCGAACTCACTCACGCTGTTGATTACACAGTCACGGATGTTCTCGGCGTTCGATGCAAACGCTGTCGCCAGCACTTTTACCAACCGTGTTTCTCCAAACTCATCGCCGTTTGTTTGCTTTCCCTCAGTAATGCCGTCGGTGACAAACAAAAACACGTCACCGGTGGCATATTGAATAAGCTTCTCTTCGATCTCAGATTCAAAAATATCTTCTGCAGATAAACCAAGGCCGAGTCCGCGCGGGATAATGCGTTCAACCCCTCGTGTTTTTGCGTTGTAATAGTAGAGAGGGAGATGTCCTGCTCGCGAGAGCAGTATGCTTCGTTGTCGAGTATCAAATGCAGCGCCAATAGCTGTGACGAAAGATTTCTTTTCCAGATCGCCGCACAGAAGATGGTTGGCCCGGATGAAAAGGTCGCGTGGTGAAAGTCCGAAGCCGTGCAATGAGCGGAGGATACCTTGCACCTTCGACATATACAGCGCTGCAGATGTTCCTTTGCCACTCACGTCGCCTACAATCACAGTCAATTCCCCGGGATTGCCGTTGAGGTAATCAAAATAATCTCCGCCGACCTCCATCGCCGGAATTGATATCCCTGAAATGTCTAATCCCACGATATTGGGAGTGGTTTGAGGAAGGGACTCAATCTGAATGCGTCGCGCAATTTCCAGTTCGTGTTTCATCCGTTCCTGTCCGGCGAGTTCTTCGTACAAGAAGGCGTTCTCAACTGCAACCGAGGCCTGCTTCGCAACTGCCGTAAGAAACTCAAGGTCGTCATGCTGAAATGTCGACTCGGATCGTTTCTCGCCGATCAGCAGCGTCCCGACAAGTTTGTCTTTGGAGCGAATGGGTATGACGTATTGGAACTCGTTCTGCCTGAATACATCCTTTATCTCCTTCGGCAGGTAATCGACGTTGATTTCGCCGCTGAATCGGTTCATCGCCTGCACAAAATCAGGCGCAATGCGCAAGCAGGATTCTTTCCATGCCGTGCCGTTGAACCCTTCGACCTCGTTGCAGCAGCAAACTAATTGGTTGCGTAGGAACATCACCCCTGTACGTTTCAGTTGCATTAACTCCGCAAGTTTTTCGACAATACCGCGGGCGAGATCGTTCATATTCAGTTTTGTTGCCATTACTTCGGCAAGTTCGCTCGCTGCGCGTCGGTAATCGTATTGTGCGCGATAGAATTTTTTTGCGATGAACCCTTGTCCGGACTTTCCGGCCCACCGAAAGAGAAATGTCAGTCCAATAGCGAGAATAGCTACTGCGCTTTTTTCCAGGATCGCCCGGTTCTGTGGTAGCATTGGGTCTTCAGTGACCTCAATGGAAGCGCCAGTCAACCGAACATTCGGCAATCCAAGATCCGATTGTAATAACGCAGAGAGCATCCACAACAACCCGACAATCGTGAGTGTCACCCAGGCAACCGAAACAAATGAGTACTGAACGTTCTTTCGCACGCGCAAGTTCAGGTCAAGCAATCTGTAACGGCCAATAGTGTAGAGATAGGAGAAAGGAATCAAAAGCAAAACAACGGCGAGATATCCCAGCAAAGGCAGGGTAGCTGGTCCACCTTTTATAATGAAGAAGAAAAGGATGCTAGATAAGACGCCGACAACTATCCCAGACCACTTGACGACTCGATTCAGCTTCCGATACTCTGGGGGGCACTGTCTTCTGTAAATGATGGGGATGACAGTCGAATACACAACCATTGCACCGATGCCGACCAGGAGCCCAACAAGTCCGAAGAGATACACACAGGGGATTCCGCATGCTGCCAGCAGGTACCCGCTGAACCTGACCCATCTACGAGAAATAAGTTCAGGCCGCTCGGCTGGGAAATAGTGGCCACCGTGCACTGATGCTGCAAAGCCAAAAAATATTGCTGCAATCAATGTGAAAGACCTTACATGAACGAACCAATCAATCTGCAAGTCCCGCTGTATCGGTCCGGCAATGATGGTAAAACCAATGGCAAGGAAGAAAATTCCAATAAGCCTTGCCGCGATGATGTGAGGACGTTGGATTCCGATGAATATGCCTGTTGCGAGGAATGCAACTCCGGAAAATACAAACAAGAGCAATGTTATCGGGAAACCGAATGTCGCGAGTGTAACGTGGAGCGTTGTTGTTTCATTGTCGCGAAGGATTTCGTACGACAGCGACTTTCCAATTTGACCGGTTCGCAGTATTGAGTCAGCTTGATTGACATTTGTAAATGTCTGTCCATTGATCCGCAGAATCAGGTCCCCCACCTTCATCCCTGCCCGATCAGATGCTCCTCCCTCAGTAACATTGACAACGTGTGCGGCGCTTGAAAGCTGTCGATAGAAATCAGCCGGGAGAGTTCTACGGGTCGCCGTATACTTGAACTCTTTTCCTTCTGAAAGCCGGAACACTTCACAACGAACTTGCCCGTCTTCTTTAATCGCACTCACGATACTATCAAGTTGTGTATTCCTGACGGGTTTGATCCCATTGACATTCAACAGCAGGTCACCAGCCCGAATGGAATCTGCATTCTTGCGGGATGTGTTCTCACTCGACGCGGTGGGAATATTCTTCGTTATGTACATATATGAGGGAGGGTTCGAGAATAAATTCTCGTCGGTCGGGGAGCTGGCGAAACGGTAGAACGTCACACCTGCAATCGCCACGAGGTACATGGTTACAATACCAAAAAGCAGGCGGAAGACCTGCGGCCTGCGATCAAAGTAGCTCATAGTCAAATCGAAAGTGCATGATACCAGTTGTACGAGTGGAGAGGCCAACCTGTTGCGATAACTGTACGATAATAAATTTAAAGGACAAAGGTAAGTAGGGAGAGAATGGGGAGGTCTCTTTCCTTGCTTCTCACAGGCAATCTCACTATTTTTTGTCCGAATTGTTTCTGATTGTCCCATCCAACCCGGAGTCTGTTTGGAAGTTAAGTCTGAAGCTCAGGAACTGAACGAACTGATGCTTCGCAGGCGTGAAGAACTTGAGGCCCTGCAGAAGCAAGGCATCAATCCCTACCCATACGGATTCGACCGCAACGCGTTCTCAAAAGAGATTATTGCATCGTTCAAAGACGACTCGCCGCAACGAACGGTTGCCATTGCAGGCCGCATCATGTCGCTCAGGCGCATGGGCAAAGCATCGTTCTGTCACGTTCAGGATTCACAGGGGCGCATTCAGATTTATCTCAAGAAAGACGACCTCGGTGTCATCTATGATGCCTTCAAGTTGATGGATATTGGCGATATCATAGGTGTCGAAGGTTTTGTCTTTCGGACCAAGATGGGTGAAGTGTCCATACACGCTCGGAAACTTGCTCTCCTCTCAAAGTCACTGCGACCACTTCCAATTGCGAAAGAAACTACTGATGAGCAAGGGAACAAAGTTGTTCATGATCCTTTTTCCGATAAAGAGCTTCGCTATCGGCAGCGGTATGTCGATCTGGTTGTGAACTACCAGGTGAAGGAAGTCTTTACAAAGCGTGCAAAGATCATTTCTACGATCAGAAAAATGTTTGACGAAAAGGGTTTCCTCGAAGTTGAAACGCCAATCCTTCAGCCACAATACGGTGGCGCGTTTGCCAGGCCATTTATCACACATCATAACGCGCTTGACGTAGACCTTTTCCTTCGAATCGCAGATGAGTTGTATCTCAAGCGTTTGATCGTGGGTGGATTTGACGGCGTGTACGAGTTCTCCAAGGACTTTCGTAACGAAGGTATGGACCGCACGCACAATCCAGAGTTTACGATGCTGGAAGTGTACGTTGCCTACAAGGATTACGTCTGGATGATGGGACTTGTCGAGGAAATGATCAGTCAGGTGGCCCTCGCGGTCAACGGATCGATGAAGGTAAAGCTGGGAGAGAACGAAATCGACTTTACGCCGCCATGGAAACGGGTGTCGATGTTTGATGCAATCAAGGAGTACACCGGAGCTAGTCTTCGCGGAAAGTCGGAGGCGGAAGTGAGACAGACAGGAAAACAACTTGGGCTTGAAGTCGCGCCCACCGCAGGCCTCGGTGCAGTTGTCGATGAAATCTTCAGTGAAAAGGTCGAACGTCATCTCATCCAACCGACCTTCGTTACTGATTACCCGGTGGAGATGTCACCACTTGCAAAGCGGCATAGAACCGAAGCGGGATTGGTGGAACGGTTTGAAACCATTTGCAACGGGCAGGAGATTTGCAATGCCTTTTCAGAGTTGAACGATCCGCTTGACCAGCGCGCACGGTTTGAGGAACAGATGCGCAATCGTGTGAAGGGCGAGGAGGAAATTCAGCCTCTTGATGAAGATTTCCTCAGGGCGCTTGAGTACGGGATGCCACCCACGGCAGGGCTTGGCATCGGCATCGACCGCCTGACGATGTTGTTAACAGGCCAGGATTCGATCCGCGATGTGATCTTCTTT
>JBGPGQ010000163.1:0-7270 GCA_041483995.1 Bacteroidota bacterium | reverse complement strand
CTATCTTATCCAACCCGCGCGCATATCCGTTGAGCCAATTCTGAGTTATGAAATTGAACCCACCTCCAGCATCCCTCCACCAACTGTCATAGCACCAGTATAAGGAGAGTGCGAATAGCCCTCCGATAGCACTTGTAGCTACAATTTTTCGGCCGGTGAATTCTGGGTTGGAATGAAAGCCATCGACAACCGCAAGAGAATCCTGAGCATGAGAGAATGAAGCACAAACGACGATCAACACAATGACGTACTTCTTCAATTGCATACGTTTAAAAGTCGATGAAGGCCGACAGAAGATTAAGAGTTGTCTGGTTCAGGTAGAACTGGCCGCGATCTTCAAATCCCATTCGTAGCGTGTATGCTAAACGCAGTGCGTAATTCAATCGCGGGAAAAGACGCACGCCCACCTGAATGCTCCGCGTGCTTCCCCAACCAGTTTCTTGCTTTACTTTCAGGTCTACCGCGCCATAGAGTATGACTTCTTTGTGCAGCGGGATATTGCCGAATTGCGCGCCAGCCTGTAATAGCCAAGGCTTATTGGGAATCGGCTGAGTCCCGTAACTGTAATTCGAGCTGCAATAAACATATCCCTGAATTGCCGCAAGGCCATACGATCCGGCAAGAGTGACGTAGTCGTTAACATGCTGAATGGAGTGCTTACCCAACAGTTCGATGGCGTCGTCCGCAAAGTGACAACTGATGTGGCCAAGCCCTGTACGCAACGCAAATTCTCCAAAACGTATATCGATTGGGAAATCGACTTTGTAGTCAACCGTGTAGACTGTCAAGTGCCCGGGCGTCTTGATGAGTCTATTGAAAATGGTGACTGCAACACTTCCCTGGATTTGTTTGTCACCCACATTCAATTGCACAATCGGAATCGATCCCCCAATATCGCCAATCCATTCACTGTTTTCAGTAACGCGTGAAAGTGAAAACTGATGTGCAAGGCCATCAGCTGTGAACACCGGAAATAGTTTGTGCCCCGGAAAGTACTCGATGAGCGCCGAGGAATCCTGGGCATGCGTGTGAACAGCAACCACGGTAACAAACATGAAGAGGCTGAGTGTTTTCAATAGTAGTACAGCGCCATTCTAAATAGTAACACGTAGTCTTGTTGAATGCCCTCTGTCCCAGCGGGCGCATTCACGAAATTGGTATGAGACGCTAATCAAAACATTACACCGATAAAAGGGCCGTGCGAGACGGATCGATAGTCAAACCTTGCTTCATTCATCGACCATGTCTGGAGCCTGAAGCGATAGCCGAAGGCAATCCCATCGAACACAGGTGCATCCTGCAGAAGAAATGTTGCTTCGGCAATTGTTGCTGCCGAAAAACCGCTGCCCGTGTTGAGGCCTTCAAAACTGAAGTGAAGAATCTCCGCAGCGCGAACGGAAAAATCAAAAGATTCCCCTGTACACCTGTACGTTAGCCCTCCTCCAAAGCCAACGCTCGCAATATTGAAATTATCACGCTCGTCGCCTACCCCTTCAGACTTCGTAAAATCGGTTGCAATCAATATGGGCAACACCAGGGTGCTTGGTGATTTTCCGGAAAGAACGAATTCATTTTCAAACGTGGCCGCAAAAAACACCGCTTCACGCGACCTGCTTTTCAGTGAAAATTTGGTATACCCGAAAGTAATATCAAAGAGCCCTTGCCGAAATCCTATCGTAGGCATGAAACGGTTGTATTTGATTGCAAGTGAATCGGGAGAGGTGTTTGATGAGCGTGGCTGAAAGTCGCGCTGCAGGAAGCCCACATGGATGAACCGCTCTTGCGGAGACTCATATGAGCGACGTTCGTAATACTGGGCCTGGAGAGATGAGCACATCAACGCGGCAAGAACTATGGTGAATGATATCCTTCTCATGGCATTTAATGAAAACATTTGCAGATAGTTATTGTTCGATTGTCCCACGCACCAACATTTGCTTCTTGATTCGTAGCAGTTTAACTTTTTTCCCTTCAACAACATCAACGGTCGCATCCCATTTCCCGATGCGGATAGATGCTCCTCTCTCAGGAACGCGTCCAAGAAGCTGGATGGCATACCCGCTGACTGTGACCACGTCTTTAGAATCGGGTACAACTTCAAACATTCGAGCGAAATCGTGTAACGGCATCGCACCATCGATGAGGAATTCAGACTCGCTGATTTTTTGTACGAGCAACGGCTCAACGTCGAATTCGTCTCTGATTTCGCCGACAAGCTCTTCGAGCACATTCTCAAGCGTCACCAAACCTGCCGTGCCACCATACTCGTCCACGGCAATCGCCATCAGCACACGTTTGGTCAGGAATGTGTTGAGGATTTTTTCCAATGGCGTTGTTTCAGGCACAAAGGGCATCTCACGCCTGATCTCCAACAATTTCTCTCCGCCTCCTTGTGTCCCCTTCAACTTGAACAAGTCTTTTAGATGAATCATGCCGAGAACGTTTTCGAGATTCTTCTCACAGAGAGGGTATCTGGTAAACTGATTCTCCATCGCCATCGCGATATTTTGTTCAATCGTTCTATCTGTTGAAAGGAAGATGACGCTCGTGCGTGGCACCATAACCTCTCGTACGGTACGGTTACGGAGTTCCATCGCTTTAAGCGAGATGCTTTTTCCTGTGCTCGAAATGGTTTTGCCTTTACTAAGAAGCAGTCGAAGTTCTTCCTCTGATTGCACCAGTTCGCTTTCACCTGGTGGCTGAAGGCCGAGGAAACCCAGAACATACGTTGCAGAAACGTTCAGGAGCCAGATGAATGGTTTGAATACTGAAAAAAATAGATGGAGCGGTTCTGCGACACGAAGGGTCACCCTCTGGGCTCGTTGAATAGCCAACCACTTTGGTGTTAGTTCACCAAGAACAATATGGAGGAATGTAATCGCTAAGAAGGCAATGATGAATGAAAATGTTTCCACAAGTGCCGGCTGAGTCATACCTACCCACATGAATACCGGCCCCAGGAAATGCGCAACGAACGGCTCCCCAACCCAGCCCAGTCCGAGACTGGTGAGTGTAATGCCGAGCTGAGTGGCAGAGAGATATGCATCAAGGTGCGTAACAATGCTCTGCGCTCTTGCAGCCCATCGAACACCACTCCTTACCAGCGGCTCGATCTGCGTGGTGCGCACCTTGACTATGGCAAACTCAGCGGCAACAAAAAAACCGTTGAGGAACACGAGCCCGAACACTAAGGCAATTTTTCCCAGCGTGAACAGAATATCCATTTACTTCTTGCCTGCCATACTGAGCAATAACTTCCACTGCGCGGCCGTCACAGGCATAACCGAGAGACGTCCGATGCGGACGAGGGCAAAGTCAGCAAACTCTTTGCGTGCCTTGATGGCTGCGAGAGGAACCGGAAACGCCAGTTGCTCTTTCGGCCTCAGGTCAACGACGACAATTTTGGGATCGCCAGCTTTGGGGTCGGGATATGGTTCGGAAACAATCTCACCGACCCCCACAATGGACTTCTCATCACCCGTATGATACACGAAGGCAAAGTCGCCCTTCGTCATCGACCTGATGTGCTTCAGTGCAAGGTTGTTTGTCACACCATCCCACGTTGCCTTCTTTGCACGCTCGAGGTCTGTATAGGAATAAACGGATGGTTCGGTTTTGAGAAGCCAATAGGACATAGGGTTCGGGAGATAGGGATTTAGGATATGGTTGAATTTGAGAGGATCACTTCTTCATAATTTCCAGAACAAAATACGGGAATATGCGGGGGAAAGCAAGTTGTCAATTTCATGAATCTCTATTGCATTTTTCTTACCTTTAGCATGTTCTTGAATCCTACTCCTTCACAATAATCACAATACTCATATGATGAATGCGCATTCAATCGTCTTAGCGCTGCTTCTTAGTGTCCTATTTCTCTCTTGCTCCAAAAAGGAGCAAAAAGAAACGGACCTCGTCACGTTTCCTCTCAAAGGCGAAGTCGTTGACGTGGATACCACAACAATGCGAATAACAATCTCGCACGAAGAAATACCAAACTACATGATGGCAATGACGATGCCATTCAGAGTAAAAAATAAAGCACTGATCAAGAATGTACAGATTGGCGATTCAGTGCAGGGAACACTGGCAGTCTCACGCGTCGAAAGCTGGCTGGAGACACTGACTGTGATCGGCAAGAGCGATGCTCCGGATACAAAAATGGCGGAGGGATCCATTCTTGCGCGGGTATTCAAAATCGGCGATACACTTCCAAACGACCCGCTCACAAATCAGGATAATCAGCAAATACACTTCAGCGATTTCAAAGGCAAGGCAATCGCCCTCACGTTCGTGTACACACGCTGCCCTCTGCCGGATTTCTGCATTCGCATGAGCGAGCACTTCGCCAAATTACAGAAGACTCTCAACGCGGACAAGTCGTTGAATGGAAAGTGGCACCTTATCACAATCAGTTTCGATCCTGCCTTCGATACGCCGAAGGTATTGAAGGAATATGGAAAAACCTATACGGCAGATTTTACAACGTGGGATTTCGTCACCGCGCCGGAACAAACAATCATGAAACTGGCCGATGGCCTCGGCTTAACGCTTGCAACTGATGAAGGCCTTATTACACACAATCTTCGAACTGTGCTGCTTGATAAGAATGGGCAACTTGCGAAGGTAATGAACGGGAACGAATGGAAACCAGAAGAGGTTGTTGATCTCATGAAAAAGAGTATCCGCGAATAGACCCGAAGAACACGAATTCGTGTAGATTTCTGGTCATCTCTCTAGAACGTAGACGCGGTAATCCAGTGGCTCCATCGCTAGCACAATCTGTTCCTGCGTGTCGGGAGTGATCGTTACCCTCGTTCCATCAAATACCTCTTTGAGCGAAACCTTCTTTTCGCCCGGGAACACCTGGGCCAAGGGAACACTCACGGTCGTGAAACGAGGCTCACCGGAAAAGTTAAGGACAACAAGCACTCTGTCTCTTCCGGCAACACGCACAAAGGCGTACACGTCCTGATCGGTTGATGTCACAAGGCGAACCATTTCACCCCGTGACAATGATTTGTGTTCTTTCCGTAGCTTGAACAGTGCTTTGTATAGCGCTCCCATTTCTCGCGGCCTGTTCCAATCAACATCCACCTTTTCAAACAGACTCAGTTTCCGGTCGTTTGCCACTTCTTCACCCGTGTACAAGAGTGGAACACCGGGAATCGTATTGATAAGAACAGCGCTCAGTTGCAGTCCGTCCATCCCGTACTTCAGCACGGCGGGTGAGTCCCATGCATTCTTGTCATGGTTGGTGTTGAAACGCATGCGCAAAGCACCTGTTGGAAAGTGAAGATATTCGTTTCTGAATATCTCATCAAGAAGTGTCACCGGACGCTTTCCCTTGAGCACCACATCCAACGCATCGTAAACATTCCACGAGTAGGTGAGATCGAATGCTTTCATGTGCTGCTCGGGCAGTGAGCCTTCAGAAAGCATCATCACCGGCTTTATTGCATTCAATCGCTTGCGCGCTGCCTCCCAGAAATCAGTCGGCACCATCTCGGCAACATCGCATCGGTATCCGTCGATCCCGATATCACGCACCCAGTAGCACATCATCTCTATCATATAATTTCGTAACGCCTGCTTCGAGTAATCCAGATCGGCAACATCGGTCCAATCCGCATTCGGCGAAACGATGTTTCCACTTGCATCTTTTGTGAACCAATCCGGATGCTCAACAGTGAGCTTGCTGTCCCACGATGTATGGTTTGCAACAAGGTCGATGATGATCTTCATGCCGTTCTTGTGTGCAACATCCACCACCTTTTTGAAATCGCGCAACGAGCCAAACTCAGGGTTGATTCCGTAGTAGTCTTGCACGGCGTAGGGACTGCCGAGCCTCCCCTTTCTATTCTTCACACCGACAGGATGGATCGGCATGAGCCATAGAACCGTAACGCCGAGGTCTTTCAACTCCGGGATGCGTTTCTCCAACCCGGCAAATGTCCCTTCCTTCGAGAACGAGCGGAGATAAACTTCATAGATCACAGCATCCTTCACCCAGTCTGCACTCTTCAGCGCGGGCTTACCGAAGTACTCGCTCTTCAACAGGTCTTCGATGTGCTTTGTCTCAATCAACGTAATGGGCTTGTAGATGCCGCCACCTCCACCATAATCCATCACCTGAACGATAATAGTATTCTCTCCACTACGGAGTGCTGCTGTGACATCGACGGCAAACGGATCACTGTATCCTGTGTGACTGCCGACTTCCACGCCGTTCACCCATACCACAGCATCGTCATCAACACCGGCAAAGTAAATGCTCATTGGCTCTACCGTTTTTTGGAAGGTGAACTTCTTAGCGAACCACCCCCATCCATCATATTTGGCTAGTCCCGGATACCCTTCCCAGAATTTTGGCGTCTGCACCTTCTGCCAGTCGGACCGGTCAACTGAATCGACGTACCATTGCTGGTCAATGCCAACCTTCTGAGAATCCGCCTTGAAGAACCATTCACCATCAAGCGATATCTTCATGGAAGGAACCTGTGCGTGTGTGTGTGAAGCAGCCATAGCGATCAACCATGCGAAGAGGAGTGTTTGTACTGTTGACATAAAGTTAAAGGTATTTGTGAGAGACAGGCCTGCCGTTGTTGAATTCATACAATAGTGGAACTCCTGTTGGTATGTTAAGTTCCAACACTTGCTGTTGCGTGAGGTTATCGAAGTGCATCACCAGCGAGCGCAGGCTGTTGCCGTGCGCAGCAATAATGATGTTTTCACCTTTCTTCACGTCTGGAAGAATCTCTTTCTCCCAGTACGGAAGAACCCTCGCGGCCGTATCTTTGAGACTTTCACTGAATCCATCGGGATTCAGTTCTGTCTTGTCCTTGGGCGGCGCAATATCATAGCTGCGGCGCCAGATGTGTACCTGCTGTTCACCGTACTTTGCAGAGGTTTCTTTCTTGTTCAAACCCTGCAATGCCCCGTAGTGACGCTCGTTGAGTGCCTTGTCGTAAGCGATAGGAATGGAATTCTGTCCGATGATTTCCAGAACGATCCTGAGCGTATCGTTTGCGCGCTTCAGAACGGAGGTGAATGCGCGGTCAAACTTGAAACCTTTCAGCTTCGCACCGGCAGTGCGAGCTTCTTCAATACCTTTGGGTGAGAGAGGGACATCCACCCAACCTGTAAAGCGGTTTTCAAGATTCCATTGTGATTCGCCGTGGCGGAGTAAGATAAGGAAAGGCATAGAGTATTCTCTGATCAATGACACAAATGAAAAAGGGGTTCATGCTGATTCGTGGATTGCTTTTACGGT
>JBGPGQ010000162.1:0-7274 GCA_041483995.1 Bacteroidota bacterium | reverse complement strand
GAAATATTTCGTTCGCACAACAGTTGAAGCTCTAGTTGGGCTCCCTACACCGAGTGATTCTAGTTTTTGCAGGGCATCGCGTAACACGTCCGCGGCGGATGCGTAGTCGTCATCCCTGTTGTAATGAACATCTGCCATCCAGATACAGGCCTCAGCGGCTTTTTCATTTTCTTGGGGCAAAGTCAAACAATCCAGGTACCTTTTCCCTATTTTGATAAGCCGGAGAGCAATACCAGTGTCAAATGTGAAAGGCCAATCCATTGAGGTCTTAAGTACAACCCGTGCATGGGCCTTATCAACCCGTGATATCATCTCTAAGATTTTATCAGCGCGGATGAAGTCACGATTTGCCTCGAATTCACCTAACAACTCACCAATAACCTTCCTGCCAAGATCCTCCCGACTCTCCAACGCCTGTTGGAAGAGGTCGAAGGTCTTCTTTGAATCTTTGTAGAGGCCGTCCCGCATGAAAAATTTTAGTGCGTCAGGAATACGAGGAAGGGATTTGTGCTTTTCTTCGATTTCAGAAAACAGCCCAGGAAGACCTAACGCGTTCATTCGCTTCGGGATGACATACATGCCGATGAGAAATTCCCCGAATTCTTCAAAGGTAAAACCCAGAGTTCTCCGAGCACCGCTAAGCCCCAGACTCTGCTCCATCAAAAAACCTTCGTCAAGAAGGATAGACTTCACTTCGTATTTCGATAACTTTCTAAGGTTCTTAATTTCTTCCCCCACCCATTCCAAGAGGTCGACCTCATCCAGTTTCATAGATCCGTTTTCATATGCTCTGTTTGCGCATTCTTGCAATGTGCTTCGCAAAACGTCGGCCTCTTTCTTTCCATGGCCCTTAGTGCGCTTCTCCAAGTATTTCTCGAAGACCAATTCAGGAGACAAGACGGTCGGCAGAGGCTGGTCTTGGAATGATTGGGCTGCGAGTCGCAACATCAGGGGACGCCGAAGCAACTGCGTCACTTGGGGAGGGCCAGAAAACCGATACCTAGTCTGGTACAGTCTAAAAAGTTCCTCGCGCTGCCCATCAGTGAATGGAGAAATCGGGACCGAAATCGTCTCCGACCCTTCGGAGCCCTTTTCCTTAATCACTTTGAAGAAGTAATCTTCATAAGGATAGAGCAGTCCCCTATCTATGTAGTCTTCGAGCGAAGAATCTCGAACGGCAACCACAACCTTTGCAACCCTGCCGAATTCTGCCGTCGCGATATCTCGCACCAATGAGGCAATTGCGATGATTGTGTCTTCAGGATCTTTCCGTTCATTTGGAGCGTCAACTATGATTACCAACTTCGCTGCTTTAGGATGGTTCGGCGGTTCAGGTACTTCGTCACGAACGAAAGCCAAAATGCGATCAAGTTTGCCCCGCCGTATCCCACCAAATAGATGTTCAAACTGAGTTCTCACTCGACAATCTCCGAGACGTGGCGCATTCCAAAAAACCACCATGATCCCCTGATTCATAAGAGCCTTCGCCGTCTTGCACATGAGTGAAGATTTCCCAGCACCTGCTGGTGCAGACACAAGCAAACCAGGGCGAGGATCTTCAAGGAACGTCCAAAGCTGATCGTTCCATATGGGCGGTTCAACAAAAACATCTTCAAGAAATTTCTTACTACGTACCAGACTTTCAATCGACTCGGTCGTCAATTCTCTTGCCCGCATTTTCATGAATTCGTGCGGGTCCTTTGTTGGCAAGTCGGCAGCGAAATCTCTCATCATATCAAACTTCTGCATTATCGAACCGACAATACTCTCATCATCGATCTTAGGGTTGTGGATTGGTCCCAAAAACTGGACCTCTCTCGCTGACGGAAAACTCTCAAAGACGATGATCTCAGACGGACGATCTGGATAAGATTTGAGAATCACCATTGGATCCAATGAGAGCTGTTCGCCTTTGGGCGAGTGGAGCACCAACTTGCCTTTGAGATCAGAGGGAACTGAATCAAGACAAACCAAACCGTGAACGGAGAATTCGTCTCTTCGAGCATCTCCAGTGGGCACATGCAGGTGAAACCGGAGGTCGTATTGCCCCATCCACAGATTCAGAGTCATTAGTTCCGTAAACTTGGTCCGCATCCGATCCTCCGTAGGGTTATCCTCCTTGGGGTGCGAACACTTGTTCCGTTCAATGAGGAGATCGTCAAGAAGCAAAAGAGTTGTCTTCGCCTGCGGCGGAACCGATCTCATATCATACAAGTTGTTGACTAATTCGGGCACAAAGGAGGCTAACCGTTTTTTGCTGAATGAAAGCGCCAGTTCACGGATGAGGCGAAGCCAATCTCCCTCTGCAGACTTCTCCACGAGGACATTAGAAAGTGCGTCGGCGATCGCTGGGCTTGTTGCCGGAGAACGAGAGAAGTCTTGGGTAAGAATGATTGACCAGTACCGCAAGATCATGGGGAGGAAATGAAAGTACCCGTCATGAAGGGTTCCCTTCATCATCCTGTAATAGCTCGACACGATTGGCAGAGGGTAGCCAGCTATAACATCAGGCGCGATGGGATTGGAATCATTCGCAGCCATGTTTTACATCATCCCTTGGTAATTCGCTCGGGGTCACATCTACTTCTTTCTAAGCGCAAATAGAATACTGCAACCCAATCTGTACGCAGGCCAGGTCTTTCCAAATAGTCGATCTGCACGTTGTAGCACCCGAGAGATTTCTCTTAATGCAATGCCTGGATTCGTCTTGTGCAGCATCGTACTTGGTACTAAATTGGTCGCCCAGTGCACTCCTATGCGATCCAAGATATCCGCATGGCACTGATCGAATAGTTTTCCTAATTCGCCAACTGAAAACAGCCACATTGGTAAGACTACAGTCTCTCCACTATGAAGCTCAAACGGAAACTCTATCTGGACTGATCGACCGGGTGGAGCAAGAAGATTGTGAAGAATCTCAGACCAACCCTGTTCGTATCCTAGTCGTCCACCAATGATATTGTCAACTATCGGCCACAAAAGATCGAGATTGATTTTTTGTTCAACCTCCAGGAACAGAACGCCATTTTGTTTGAGACCCTCGATCATCTTCTTGAGAATGCCCTCGTAGTTATCCAGAAAGCTAAGAACCGAACCGCAGGATACAATAACATCGAATTTGTCATGCCCTAAGTCAAAATCGTCGACATTCGCGTACAAAAACTCAGGTGCTTTGACGAGGCGTCCTCCGCGGGCTCGTTCCAACGATTGGGACAGAAACTCATGATGCCGACCAATCCCATCCCACACAGATGATGTGAATAGTGGTGGAGCCCCGAGCGGCAAGACTGCGTGTTCGCTGCATTTCGACCGAGCTACCTTCAATAGCTCTTTTGCGATGTCAATGCCTATTACATCATAGCCCGCTCGAGCAAGCAGAAATGATTGAGCACCCGTCCCACATCCCACATCAAGGGCGGTGGGCCGATTGGCTAGTTCCACCGGGAGATGCGTTGCAATGAATTCATGTACTTGTGCGAAGAGCCAAGGATACCACAAATCTTCCAGTTGGTCATACTCCTCCGCCATCGCATCATGCGCGGCCGCAACTTTGCTGCTATCTATTTTCATGATTTCTTGGACGAGTATTGTACCAAGAGCGTTTCGGGATAAGTTGACAACAATCCGCCGTTCGTCAATGAAAGCTGTCGCTCTGGAACTGCGCCACGATTCTGTTAATTATTCGCTAATATCATGTTCAGTAACACGTTTCACTGAAGACAATGAATGTTGGCTCTTCCTCATTCTGAGATAGGAGATAAAAAGACCCGCGACCGAGATCCAGAGCATACCGAGCAAGCCCAGCAGCAACAATTGGGATCCTCGATCATGAGGTATACGCCCCTCCTGAAAATGCATAAACATATCCCACAGATCAGCGGAAGATGTTATTACAACAAAGACGGTTGTAAGGATGAGCACCACAATATGGAATCGTCTCTCTCGAGCCTCTTTCTCTCCTTTAATCCTTTCCTCACGCTTTTCCTTTTCGCGTTCAGCAATAACTTGTCTTTGTTGTTCCTCCTGAATCCGCAGCTCAATCAGCAATGAGATTGAACTAAGTTCATTCTGAAGCTCGTGCTGCAACTCGACTAATTCCAAAACGCTGACGATTCTACCATACAGCTTCTCGTGGATAGAGTTATTACTAACCTGATTGAAACGACACCGAAGGCTGAAGATTGCCATGTGTTCCTGCAGCCTCAATAATTCATCTCTGTCATACTCCTTAATTGATCGAGGCGCGGATCGTACCATTGGAGCCTGAACCATCGCGGCTTGACGAGTTAGGAATAGCAGAGCGTATCGCTGGTGAAGGGCAAGAACATATAAATAGAAGTATGTGTGCTTCACATTGCCGAAGTAGTTAGATAGGAAAAAACTATCCGTTTCTTTGTCTCCTGTCAGTACGGCAAGATTTGCAATTCCTTCGAGAGCAACTCCCCAATGGGTATTTTCGAATAACTGCATTACCTCAAAACCCGATGAATCATCCAATTCACCTTGTGCTGGTTTATATGAATCCTTATACCCCCTTCTCATCAGTAATAACCACCGCCGTATGTTCGCCTGCCAATTGGGATGGTCGCGAATCCCGCGATCGAGTAGGATACTTCCAAAATAATGACTGTGGAACGACGTGCCTCGTGAATCATCTGCAGCCAATTCCGCCTGAAACGTGCCGACGAGTTTCACAATAATGTCTAACAATGTACAGGTTACGGTCTGAACGTCCGAAGAGCGACGCACTTCATAAGAGATCGACGGACCGTGTGATCCTATTTTCCTAAGGAAATAGTTCATCGAGATAATCTCTTCCACCGACACAGTCGGGTCATACGCAAGATCAAGGACAATGAAACCGGTCTGTGTTTCAAATAAAAACAAGTCCACACCCTCAATCATGAAGGCGTTAATCTGTCCCTTCACTTCAAAATGCAGCGGTGTGGAATAGTTCTGTGGCAGACCATAGGAAACCCTGTCTCGCGACTGAAGCGAAAAACACCGTCCTATCGTTCCGGGCGATTGTTGAACACTAACAAGGTCATTTACGTGGCTGAACAGTCGCTCGTTTTCAAATTCTTTCGGTGTCCAGCCTACTTGGGCGGCGGCGATCACTGTATCGTCGTATGGACGCAAAAAGGCAAACGGTAAAATGAGCTTGTTTACTTGCCGGGACACTTCCGACACGTCATCAGTATGTTTGTCCATGGTATCTTATTCTTGTTGTATGAACCCTCTGACGACTGAGGTGGACACCAAATCCCTTGGTCATCCAATCAAAAGGAATCCACGAGAGTATCATTTCATTGTTCTGTAGTCACTGCAAATGCCAAAAACGCTACTTGCCAGTTGTGGTTCGAGCATTCCTGCCAATCGAATCGGACAAACATTCGATGCCAGCATGAGAAGAAGAAAGCACACTCGTTTGGTTGCCCTCAATAGGTCTAGGCGCCAGTGACGCTCAGTCGACTGAAATCCTAAGGAATCTGAATTCCTGGAGCAGTCACACCTGCTCCTTTGCATGACCGACATGGCTTTCGCTCATATCGGTCATCCCCTGTACCGTTACAAAACCTACAGGGTACGATGTTGTCATACGGAACGAGTATCTGCGCAGATCCCCCACACGCGCTACAAACATCACGTATGTACCGATCATCTCCGGTACCACGACAGTATGCGCAGCTGACCATTTGGGCCATATTAATTCCCCTCGTTGCTGTGAAGACATTGTTATTGAGTACGGAAATACTCCCGCTTTAATCACAACAATATTGTTCCAATGGGTACTTCTTCCGGAACTCGAACGATAAGAACAGTAGGAAGATATTTTTTTTGAAAAAGTCTAGTCGCATTTCTGGAAACCTCATTTATGTTCAATCGCATCCAACCAAAATGCGTACATCTCCTTTGCTGCTTCCACTTCGCCCTTAAGGTCCCTCATATCCGTCCACCCTTTCCCAAAGCCGGAACAATTAGTCACGCCGCATAAACCAACAAACATATCCACATAAAAAGGGAATGCTTGGCAAAGTGTGGGTTTGACTTTGTGGATGCTGCATAAGCCATCTTTGAATGCCGAACAAGTCCCATCTTCCAGTGTTTTCATCCGCCATCTGTCGTCCGCAACACATTCTATTAAGTCGGAGCAGCCTGCTTCCAATAACCGCCGTGTATCCTCCTTCGTTAATGCAATCTCGTGGAAGCCACGACCGTCAACGGAGTCAATGCCACGCTGAACGCCTCCAAATGGGCCACAACATGGATCCGGGCATTTCTCTCGGAGGCAAACAAAGTTAATTTTGCCATCAACGACAGCCAGTTTCGAAAGGTCCTTATCATTTCCAGGGATATTAGTCTTCTCCATTTGAGTTACTCTCCTTCTTTTGACCCCTTTAGCGCACTGTCGAAATCCTTACAGGGTATCAGGAAGGGTTCTAGCCAAATATTTCTACTAGATCTGTCAAGATTTGGGATGCAGTAGTATTGCTGGGCAGACATGTATTCTCGACCAGTCAGTATCTTGATGGGTTGATCTTTCAGAGCTCCGTCTAGAGAAGCAAGGTCATAGTTGTAAATCGTGAGGCCTCCTCGCTTATGGTGAGACTCTCGGAAAGAAACTACGTGTGGGTATATAGGTTGCCTATGAACCTGCCTCTGGACGGTATCGTTTTTTCCATCACGCAAAAATGCAAAGAGCGACAAGGTGCCGTCAATATATCCCCTAATTTCCTCACCCGTGGGAGGTGCTTTCTCTTTTACGTGCTTGAGGCGGTTCAGTATTCCGCTCCATTCGTTGGTCGCGTGCTTGTTAAAGTCCTCCGGCTTGCAAATACTACGACGGCCGAGAAGTGCAAGCAGAGCTTCAGTGTTTTGGCGTACGCTAGAAAGTGATCGAAATCTTTCTACCAAGTCGCCGAGAGTATTACGGCGAATCTCGTTGTATACCACTCTCGCGCGCTCAATCATTCGCTCTTCGAAGAGATCAAATTCTCCTTGTTTTTCAATGTAGGACTTGTAATAAGCGAGCAACCCCTCGTAGAAACAAACTAAGAACCTAAATGTGTTCTCTGTTAACCGCCCTATACTTACGCCGATGTCTATACGACTCTTTTCACCTTGACTGTAGCTGAAACCTAATTCTTTCAAGAGCATTATGCGGAAGCCAATTGACTCAATTTGGTCGTCACTCCGCTCGATGTTCACACCAGCCGCACGCATCACGTACCAACAAAGAGCGTCTAACCTTATTCGGTCCTCGTGTTCCCTCT
>JBGPGQ010000161.1:0-7274 GCA_041483995.1 Bacteroidota bacterium | reverse complement strand
ATGTGCTGAGTTTTTGTTTGCAAGAAGGGATGAACCTTGAGGGTGAGATTTATGTTAATCTCGATCGTGCGCGGCAGCAGGCGAGACAGTTCAGTGTGAGTTTTGCCAACGAAATGGCCCGACTCGTCATACATGGCACGTTGCATCTCGTCGGTTATGACGATTCAACTCAGCCAAAAGCTAAGAGAATGAAAACACAAGAGGAAGAACACATTCAATATTGGTTTCACCAACGAATTTCACACTAACATCAAATGAAAGAAAAGGTAGTCGAAATACTGGTCTATATAATGTCGGAAATGCAGGATAACAAGAGGATGACAGATATAGATCTTGTGGATTTAAAAAGCCGTGGTTATACCCAATCTGAAATCAGCGCGGCTTTTAGCTGGCTGTACGAAACTATGCAGTCCAATCCGGCACGACGGACACGAAGCGCGCGGCCCTCTATAGGTTCACAACGAATCCTTCATGATGTCGAAAGGCTTGTCCTTTCCACGGAATCTCAGGGCTATCTGATCCAGTTGCGTGAGTTGGGACTGCTTACCGAAAGTGATCTTGAAGCAGTCATAGAGCGGGCAATGGTCGCAGGCTATGAGAAACTCTCTCTCTTGGAAGTCCGCGCAATGGTTGCCTCAGTGTTGTTCGCAAAAACCGATGGAGAAGGAAACGGGAGCCGTTCAATGCTCGACAGCAGGGACTCAATACACTAATGGCAAAGAAAAAAGCAACCGGAGAAGTTGTAACAGACACTAAAGAACTTTCTGCAACGCCGGCCAAAACTCGGAAGAAAAAAACTCCACCGGCAATTGTAGTAAACGGTAAGTCACTGATCATTGTTGAGTCTCCCGCAAAGGCAAAGACCATCAACAAATACCTGGGTAATGAGTACGTTGTTGAAGCATCAGTCGGTCACATAAAAAACCTACCGAAGAGCAAGATCGGAATTGATATTGAGGGCGGGTTCATTCCCGAATACGAAACAATCAGCGGCAAGGCTGACGTGATTGCACGCTTGAGAAATCATGCTGAAAAGGCCACGGCGGTGTACCTTGCAACAGACCCCGATCGCGAGGGAGAGGCTATTGCATGGCACATCGCGAAGGAAATTGAAGGGAAAAACTCAAATATTTACCGCGTGATGTTCAATGAAATTACTGAGCGGGGAATTACGGACGCGATGCAACATCCAACAAAGGTTGATGACAACCTTGTGAACTCTCAACAAGCCCGCCGGGTGATGGATCGACTCGTGGGTTATAAGATATCACCCTTTGTGTGGAAGACGGTCTTTTACGGTCTCTCTGCTGGGAGAGTCCAATCTGTTGCCGTACGGCTCATTTGTGAACGGGAGATGGCGATCAACTCGTTTATTCCATTGGAATACTGGTCGATTGTTGCTGAGTTCCAGACGCGGACCAGCGATCCGTTCTTTGCGAAGCTTTTCAAGATTGCTGGCGCCGATCCGCGGATTGGTGACACGACCACTGCCGAAGGCTATGTCAACGATATTAGGAAGCAATCATTCTCGATTGTCGATTTGCAGACAAAACCTGTCAAGCGCAATCCTCAGGCTCCGTTCATTACCAGCACCCTTCAGCAGGAAGCAGCTCGTCGGCTTCGCTATCAGGCGAAAAGAACCATGATACTTGCTCAAAAACTTTACGAGGGAATAGAGTTGGGCGAAGAGGGCCGGGTGGGTCTGATCACATATATGCGTACTGACTCCACCCGCATAAGCGATGATGCAGTTAAGGAAGCTCGCGAATACATCTATTCCAACTATGGCAAGGAATACCTCCCCGGTGAAGCGAGGCTGTACAAAAAAGGGAAGAGTTCCCAAGATGCCCATGAGGCAATCCGGCCAACATCGGTGAAATACTCGCCAAAGGCAATCAAGAAGTATCTTACTCCTGAATTGTACGCATTGTATGAATTGATCTGGAATAGATTTCTCGCATGTCAGATGAGTCCGGCGGTGTTTGACCAGATAACCGTTGATGTTGGAGGCGGTGATTATTTGTTCCGAGCTTCTGATTCAATTCCTAAGTTTAGAGGATTCCTACAAGTCTATGATGATGTTGTTGAAGAAAATGAAAAGGAGACAGATGAAGATCCCGTTTCGAAGCTCCCTGCGAATCTCAAGACAGGGGAAAAAGCCGGACTGAACAATATCCTGCCGAACCAACATTTCACGAAACCCCCGGCAAGGTTTACAGAGAGCAGCTTGGTCAAGGAATTGGAAGCGCTTGGCATAGGCCGTCCGAGCACGTACGCGCTTATCGTGGATACCATCCAGGCAAGAAAATATGTGGAACAGCGTGAACGACGCCTCTATCCGACAGAGCTTGGGATGGCCGTCAATCGGATTTTGGTAAAAAGTTTTCCCAATCTCTTCAATGTGGAATTCACTGCCCGGATGGAAGAAGAGTTGGACACAATTGCGTCGGGCAAGCAAACCTACTTGCGGGTGATGGAAGATTTCTACAACCCATTCATGAAATCCCTGGAAGGCGTCGATAAGACCAGTGCAGAGATAAAGAAGTCATTGCAGGAAATGACGGATGAGGTTTGCGAGGTGTGTGGCAAGAATATGATCATTAAGTGGGGACGCAACGGCCGGTTCATGGCGTGCAGCGGCTATCCTTCATGCAAAACTACCAAACCCCTTCCGCACGAGCAGGAACAAACAAAACACATGGCAGGTATGAAGTGCGAATTGTGCGGCGGTGATATGTTGGTCAAGGGTGGCAAGTTCGGCGCGTTTATGGGATGTTCAAACTATCCGACCTGCCGAAACACCAAACCAATTTCCATTGGTGTTCAATGCCCCAAATGTAAGGATGGCTATGTCATCGAACGGAAAACAAAACGCAAGAGAATATTTTACGGATGTTCCCGCTATCCTGATTGTGATTTTGCTTCATGGGATAGGCCGGTTGCTCAGCCTTGCGAGACATGCGGCAAGTCCAATTATCTAGTTTTGAAGTATACGCAGACACGCGGAGAGTATCTCTGCTGTCCATTGTGCAAGGCAGAAATTGCAAAAGAAGAAATGGTCGAACGCGGTGACTGATAAATCCGGGCACCGAAAATCGGTGGATCACTTTATTCATGAATATCTTCATCATCTTCAGGAAGGGCGGAATTACTCACCTCATACGATTTCTTCCTACGAAGACGACTTGCGGCAATTCTCTCTATTTCTTGGCCGACATTTTGCCGATTCTCCCTTTACTCTTCGCTCCATTGACCATATTACTGTCAGGCTCTTTCTTGGTGATTTACTCGAACAGCAGTTTTCAAAACGCAGTATCGCCCGAAAGCTCGCGTGTGTCAGATCATTTTTCAGATACCTCCACAAGAAAAAAGTTGTCGATAACAATCCCGCCGGCAATATTGCATCACCAAAACTCGACAAACGGCTGCCGCAGTTTCTTGATGAGACAACAGTGCGCAGGCTTATGGAACAGCCGGACTGCACAACAACGGAGGGACTCCGCGATACGGCAATTCTGGAATTGTTTTACAGTACAGGAATACGCTTGAGCGAGTTGATCGATCTTAACCTGTCTGATATTGATCAAGGCAACGGTACAATCAAGGTGACAGGGAAGGGGAGCAAACAGCGCATCGTACCATTCGGGCGCCAGGCAAGAGAATCAATGCAACGGTATCTTGCCATACGAAAACGGCTCATCGGGAACCGCGCGCATCGTGAGCAATCAAATACTGTATTCGTAACGCAACGGGGCAAGCGCATGAGTCCGAAAGGCATTAACCTTTTGGTGAACAAATACATTGGCAATGTTTCTGAGATCGCAAAAAAGAGCCCGCACGTGTTACGCCACACGTTTGCTACGCATCTCTTGAACAGAGGAGCAGATTTGCGGGCTGTGAAAGAGCTACTTGGTCACGAGAGCCTGTCCACGACGCAAATATATACTCATGTGAGCGTTGACCGTCTCAAGAAGATCTACGCTCAGGCGCACCCGAAAGCATCGTGAACCGCTTGGAAATGTGTTAAATAAGGAGACATGCGTATGGATATTCACTTTACTGCTCGTCGGTTTCGGGCTCATGCCGAGATAAAAGACCACGCCATAGGCGTTGTGAAAAAACTTGACAAGTTCTATGATGGTATTGTCAGCGCTGATATTATCCTGAGCTATGAACGGGGATCGCACTCATTGAAGGTTGCCGAGGTTAACCTGCACGTGTTCGGAATGATCCTTTCGGCAAAGCAAAAATCAGATGATTATATTAAATCGCTCGATGCGGTTGCGGAAAAGTTGAGTATACAATTGACGAAATATAAATCGAAACTCCGTGCTAAGGATAAACAAAAGGTCCGGGCACTGCAGGACAAAGTCTGAGTTATTCTGGCCATGAAGATCGACAAAAATAGAGAGACACGAAAGAAGAGCATCACCGTCGGGTTTCTGTATCAGGCGATGAGCGAACGGTTCAAGCTCAAAATGCTGAACGGTGACAGCGGGTTCGATAATCTGATCAAAGACAAGAACCTCCACCGACCAGGACTGGCTCTCGCGGGATACGTTGAGCTCTTTACGTTCGACCGCGTCCAACTGATGGGAAACACAGAGATCAAATATCTCAACTCTCTTTCAGCCATCCAGCGAAAAGAGGCGTTTACAGCGCTGCTTGAATTCAAGATGCCGTGTATCATCCTTACAAATAACAATAAGATTGATGAACACTTGTTGCAGGCGGCAAGTCTTAAGGGCATTCCGGTATTTAGCACGCCATTCGAATCGACAAAGATTGGATACTTTTTAGCGGATTTCCTGGATGATCAGTTTGCCCCACAGATTGTTTTGCATGGTTCGTTTGTTGACGTCTACGGTGTCGGGGTCTTGCTGATAGGGCGTTCAGGCATTGGGAAGAGTGAAATAGCGCTCGACCTCATCGAGCGCGGCCATCGACTTGTGGCGGATGACGTTGTAATGGTGACTCGAAAGGGCGAAGGAATCCTCATGGGGGCAGGCACAGACCTTGTGAAACACTTCATGGAGATCAGGGGCCTGGGCTTGCTTGATGTTCGGAGCATGTTTGGGATACGAGCCATCAGATTTCAAAAGAGAGTTGAAATTGTGGTTGAACTTGAGGATTGGAAGCCGAACCATGACTATACGCGTACCGGTTTGGATAGTGAAAACACACCAATCCTTGAGGTCGAGATTCCACACGTGAAACTTCCGATTTTTCCAGGCAAGAATGTCACCGTAATTACTGAAGTTATTGCCCTCAACTACCTTCTTAAACACTACGGATATGATGCAGCAAGGGAGTTTTCGAAACGCCTTGAAGGGGTGATTGGTGAGAAGAAGAAAAAAGGCGACAGAGTTATCAACTACTTCGAGCATGATTTTGAATGAACTCATCCCTCTAACCTTATACACAGACATTTCTCCAGCGCCCCGCTTGCCCTACCTGAGCCTTGATTCGTAGATTTTTTCCTTGACAAAAGACTTAATATTATTTATCATTCCCACGCATTTTGACACATGCTGACAGAACAACAATAGTTTATTGACGCTCAAGAACATGAAGTTTTTTACATACTCTCACACATGGTTGGAATACCGGGAAATCAAGCACTTCAAGATGAAGTTGTTTGGTTCGCTGCTCCTCATAGTTGCCGTTGGAGTTGGCGTGGGGTCAAGGGCCAGCTATTTCTTGAGTGACAAGATGTCTTTTGATGACGTTTCCCAGACCATAACTGAAAACAAGCTTCTTAAAGGAGAAATCCGGAACCTCTCATCTGAAATAAAGCTTGCGCAACAGAAACTCGAAGGCTTGTCGGAACGGGACAATGAGCTCAGGCTCATGGTTGATCTTCCAAAACTTGATGAGGATACGAGGGAAGTTTCCATTGGCGGCGGCGCCCTTGAGCCCGAATTTTCGTTCCTTGGGAAGGAAGCAGGCGAAGTACTTTCGAGTTCGAAGTCTTTGATTGGCAAACTTGGGAGAGAGATCAAGCTTCAGCAGGCCAATTATCAAGAGATTCTGTCCCGTTATGACTTCAACAAGAGATTTTTTGCTCACATGCCAGCAATAAAACCTGCAGAGGGATACTACTCTATCAATGGGTTTGGATTGCGGATTCACCCCGTGTTACGAGTGTATCGTATGCATGAAGGTATCGATATCATTACAGATGTGGGGACTGATGTGTATGCCACGGGTGATGGCGTTGTCCGTTATGCGGGGCGAACCCAGGGTGGGTATGGTGCGGTTGTTGAGATTTCGCACGGTTACGGCTATTCGTCTCTCTATGCGCATCTTTCAAAGATTCTTGTCGAGCGTGGACAAAGTGTGAAGCGCGGGGAACTCATTGCGAAGACAGGACGTTCTGGCTTGGTAAGTGGACCACACTTGCATTACGAAGTGCGTTTGAACGGGAGGAAATTGAATCCTGTTGACTACTTTTTTGACGATGTAGACGCAGCCCGCTATAGAATTCAATTGGCTTCGGTACAGTAGAAAGCGGCCGTATTATTTGATGTCTTTTTTGAGTGATGCACAAACTCAGAACATGGATGGTCCCTCGCTGGAAGCACTTTTCACATCCGGGAATTATCAACTACGAAAGGACGTGGTGACGATTGATCTGGACAATGGAACTCGCCTCATATCTGGATGATGCTCCATGGCCCGCGACCAAGGACGAGCTTATTGATTACGCAATACGGACGGGGGCTCCCGTTGAAGTAGTGGAGAACCTCCAGGAGCTGGAGGATAGTGAGAAACCATATGAAAGCATGGATGAGATTTGGCCTGACTACCCAACGGACGAGGATTTCTTTTTCGAAGACGAGGGAGAGTACTAGGGCCATCCTATTTGATTATCTTCACCAAAAGTGCTACTATACCAACCCGGCCGAGCAGGCTGGGTTTTTTATTAACGGTCGACTATTTTTGTGCACCATATCAGAATGTGTATAGTCTAGAATGCCCGCCCTCAGATTCCGTCGGCTCGCTCTGGTGGCGATCTGTTTACCCGTGCTTGTGTCAACCATCCACTCGATTGCTACGGCACAATCCCCGGCTGGTCTCGAAGAATATGAAATCCGATCCATTGAGTTTGAAGGGAACGATGCAATAGGTGCAAGTGACCTGAGCTTGCTGCTTTCTACAAAAGAAACCCCAGGTTTTTTCAGCAAGTTTTTGTTTAACACGATTAGCGAAGCTCTTGGAAGAAAAAATGAGTATTTCAATCCCGCAACACTCGATGATGACATCATCCGTTT
>JBGPGQ010000160.1:0-7279 GCA_041483995.1 Bacteroidota bacterium | reverse complement strand
TACACATTTGCTGACTGCGCCGTCGTTCCTGATCCTACCGCCGAGCAGCTTGCTGATATCGCTTCTTCAGCAGCAGACAATCATAACCGATTGACGGGAGAACAGCCGCGCGTAGCGATGCTTTCGTTTTCTACAAAAGGAAGCGCCAACCACCCATCGGTGGAGAAAGTCCAAAAAGCTACTTTGTTGCTTCAGAAGAAGCGTCCGGATTTGTTGGTTGACGGCGAACTGCAGCTCGACGCGGCCATTGTACCAAACATAGCCCAATCAAAGTCTCCGGGCAGTGCAATTGGCGGCCGCGCAAATGTGTTGATATTCCCCGACCTCAACGCCGGCAATATTGGCTACAAGATGGCCCAACGTATGGCTGGCGCCGAAGCTGTTGGACCGATCGTGCAGGGGTTGAAGAAACCCGCATTTGATCTTTCACGCGGTTGCAGCGTGAGTGATATCGTTAACGTTGCGGCGATCAATGCTGTGGTTGGGAGTGTCTAAGTTACTCAAAGAGTTTTTCCGTTCTTTACCATGATTCACCACGATCTCCAAGGGACGATTTATGTCTGCTGTGGGCAAACGCATTCTCAAGGTTCTTGTCTGGGTTGTGGGCATTGTCATCGCTCTCCTCCTCGCTCTCGTTTTGTATGTACAAACAAGGTGGGACGCGAAAGATAGCAGACCGGCGCCAACTCTTCAGGCACCGGCAGACTCAACAACAATAGCCCGCGGTGAGTACATCTTCAAGTTCCAAGCTCAATGTTGGGGGTGCCACCAAAGTCCGCCTCGAGATGCAAATGCACCGCCAAACGGAGGAAGGTTGTTTGATCTTTCAAATGCGGGCCCTGGCTTTGGAAAGTGGTATTCGCGCAATCTGACTCCTGATGTTGAGACTGGGCTCGGCGGCTGGACCGACGGAGAAATCGTGCAAGCGCTCCGCGAGGGACTAAGCAAGGATCGCACAACTCTCTTTCCGATCATGCCGGTGGATTGGTATAACGGCATGGCCGATGAGGACGTGCTTGCGGTCGTTGCATACCTGCGAAGCATTCCTCCTGTGAAAAACAAAGTTCCCAAAAGGGAACCCTCCTTCGTTGCCAAAGCTCTCTTCACATTCAAACTCATGAAGCCGAAAGATCCAATCTCATCTCCTCTCGCGGCTCCACCGCGGGGGATGACACCGGAGTATGGACGTTATCTCTCCAACAATCTTGCAGACTGCGCCGATTGCCACACGCCGCGAAATATGCAGGATGGGAAGTTCTATCTCGACAGCCTGTTTGCAGGAAGCAGCTTTGCTTTTGAAGGGTCAATTCTCTCCTATGCCCGCAACATCACACCAGACCCGGAAACGGGAATCGGCTCCTGGAGCGAGTACCAATTCATTACGGCAGTGACAACGGGTGTTCGACCGGACGGAACCGTGCTTACTCCTCACATGCCATACGCCTATTACAAAGCGTGGAGTATGGACGATCTGCGTGCCGTGTTCATGTACCTGAAGACTGTTCCTGCAAGAAAGAGAACCGTCCCTGCCAATGAGCTCGAATCTGAATTGAAGACAGCTCACGGTCCCGACCACGGAAAACTTCTGTTCGGAGCGCGCTGCCGGGTCTGTCATGGAGAGAACGGGGGCGGCGCTCAACCGACGAATGTCAAGCTCGTGGAGGTGGCAACATCGCTGAACGACAACGAGCTGAAGGAGTTTATCGCATCCGGCCAGATGAACTTGAAGATGCCGGCATTCGGTAAAACCCTGGATGAAAAGGAACTGTCCGATCTTGTTGCATTCATCAGAACATGGGAGAAGAAATAGAAATGGAACCCAACGAAAAGCCATTTCTCTCCCGCCCAACCTCGCGACGCAACATCATCAAGCTTTCACCTCTTGTGCTCCTCTCTGGCTGCGATTATACGGCATCGGGATCGGTGGATTCTTTCCTGACGTCGTTCCAGAAATTCAACGACTGGGTACAGGCAAAAGTTTTTGATGACGCCAAGCTTGCGCCTGAATATGCGATCAGCGAACTGACCCCCGAAGAGAATTTCCGCGTGAACAATTACGACACCGATGAACCACCCGTAGATATTCCAAACTGGTCGCTCACTGTTGGAGGATTGGTCAGTAAACCCGGTGAATACTCGCTTGAACAGATCACAGCATTGCCGAAGAGGGTGATGAATACCCGCCACTGTTGCGTTGAAGGTTGGAGCATAATCCCGCGTTGGGGTGGAACATCACTGCGAGAGTTTCTTGTCTCCGTTGGTGCCGACATGAACGCAAAGTATATTTCAGTGCAATGTGGAGACGACTATTATACTTCGTACGACATGCCAAGCGCTCTCCACCCCCAGACGCTGCTCTGTTACGAGGCGTATGACAAACCGCTGACGCTTCAACATGGCGCGCCGGTGCGGATCACCATGCCGACGAAGCTTGGGTACAAGAGTGCCAAATGGATTAACGCCCTCGAAGTGACAAACAAAAAACCGGGCGGATACTGGGAAGATCAGGGGTACGAGTGGTTCGCGGGGATATGATACAAGAAGCGAAATAAAAGTTTCAAAGTAGCGATTAGCCAGGTGAAAATTGCGGCCACACTTATGAAAGTAACCGATTTCGATGGCCAACTTAATCAATTTCTTGTTCAGTATAGTTATCAACCGAACCTAACAAACTATTTGGACCATCTCAACGAAGCACGTTTCTCTCAATCCCTTCTTAATGAGGTTGTTCTTTGGAAGGTGAATCGTTTTGTCAGAATTGAAGCAGAACTCTTGAACTTAATAGATGGGTTAGCGGCTCTCAATGCTGGCGAACACCGCCAAGCGGAGGGTGTTCTGCTGGCTCTTTTGGAAACACGAGGGATTGATCTATCGATGGCGTCTACAATTCTAAGATTTCGAAACCCTTCTGTTTTCCAAATCATTGATCGGCACGCATATCGATCTGTATACGATGACCACTACCCACTATATCCGTGCAGCCCACCGGCTCGTAAAGTATTTTGCTACTTTGACTACATCGACGAACTGATTCGTTTGTGTCAACAAAGACATCTGGCATTTATAACAATTGATCGTTTGCTGTATGAGTTTGACAAGAAGATCAACGGAGGGCTCAGAAAGTCGGCGTCGTTGCGTAGTGGGGCGAGACGTTAGGCGCAATCCCCTTCATTTATTTCCTAAGGTGAATCATGAAAATAGTCAACGGTTTTATCCTATCTACCGCTTTGTTCTCATTCATGATGAGCAACGCAGTTGCCCAAGTTCAACTTCTCTGGACATCACCCTCGACCGTTGGGGAGAAACGTCCCTTGTATGAGATCAATTTATTCTCAGTTCGCTACTATTACCTTATCGATACTTCGGCCCACCAATGCAAGTTATACAATTCTGACAACTTTACTCTTGCCTATACCATCACTGGTGTTGGTGCCTATGATTTCCCAATCTGCCGTCTTAACGACATGAACTCTAATGGCCACTCAGAAGTTTTTTTTCTAACCAACGGATCAGCTAGAATCTTGGATGCTTCTACGAGTGCAGTCATATATGCTTGGCCTTCTAGTTACCAATACTACGGACTCAGTACAACTACTGGAAACAACACTATTGATGCTTACTTTAGAACTTCTTCATCAGGCAGTTACTCATTCGTTGTCTATTCTCTTGGTATTACAACGAGTGCTCTTGACGGAAATGACAATTCAACACTGCCGAGCCGGATGACGTTAGAGCAGAATTTCCCAAACCCTTTCAACCCAAGAACAGTTATCGAATACTCCATACCGCACGCCGATCATGTATCTGTTGAGATTTACGACGTCACAGGTAGACTAGTGAAAACCCTCGTCTCCGGGCGCCAAGAAGCTGGACCACATTTCACGTCGTGGGATGGCACGGGTAACGCCGCATCGATTGTCTCATCTGGAACATACTTTTCTGTTGTGAGAATCGGCAATGACATCCAATCTCGCAAAATGATTTTCTTGAAATAGTTAAAGAGTCTCGCATGAATGTCTTTGTGTTGTTCGCTTCATTTGCATCCATCGGTGAGGAACAATGACAAATCCTCTCGACATGTTTCGAGAGCTTGAGAATTCACAAGAGTACAAAAGGATCAGCAATATTCGGCAATTCTCTCTCAGCCTAACTGTGTTTTCGGGCAACGCACTTGAATTGCGAAAGCTACTTGACTATGGAAGAGACCCCAGTCATTTTGCCGACCTTTGGAATGTCAAGAACCGCCCAGAGTTGGACAATTTTCAGATTCAAGTTGTTCGATATCTTCACAACTTTGTAGCAGCAGCGAAATCATTGGTCGATCACTCCCGCCGATTCTATCAAGACAACTATCAGTCCACTGGCCAGTTCGCTGACTACAAGACCGAGCTCAAAGTAAAGTTTGCTGAAAACCCATTGGCGCAGTTCGTCAATTGTTTGAGACAGTTCTGTCAGCATTATGAAGCACCACCAATAGGTTGTCAATTTCATTACGATGTTACCTCTGGCGCATCCAATAGAATTTTTCTAGAAAAGGGTATGCTCCAACAGTTCAGCGGTTGGAATTTACCAGCTAAGGAATATCTGAGAACCGCGCCAGAACAGATTGATCTCTATGACATTGTCATAAACTATGAGCGACTCGTCTCAGAATTCTATAGTTGGGTTCAAAACCGCCTGAAAGAAATTCACGCTAGCGACCTCGCAATAGTTGAACGGAAACGCAAGGAAGGACTTCGGATAATGGGGCCTTCTCTGCTGCATCTGCTCAGCGTTTCAGTTCAGATGCACAACAACGGCATTGGTCAACCGGAGGATATTTTTCTTGGTAATATTGATCCGACAATGTTTCGGGCAATTCTAGATCAGTACAGTGATCCCATTAAACGTGCACAAGCGATGATTGCACAAGTTCAGTTGTATGTGGACGTACCCAAACAACTTCAAGATCAGATTCTCGAAGCCTTTGAGAAATGATACGGTAATGAAATGCCATAACTATCTCCTGCTCTTCGTTCTCCTCCTCGCATCATGCGGGAACAATCGTGACGAGCGCGTGCTCGCCGCCGAGAAAACGCGAGTCAGCATCCACACCCATCATGGAAAAACAAGGACTCAGGTGAACTCAGGCTTCCTTATCTTAACGACATAATCAATCTCACCATGGCCGAAAACAACGCAACAATACTGATCCCGGATATCAGCGGGTTTACAGAGTTCATGACAACTAATGAACTCAACCATGCCTCGCATGCCATCCATTTTCTCATCGAAGCCATGCTGAAGGCTGTTGGTGAAGAATACGAAGTGTCGGAAATTGAAGGAGATGCCGTTTTGCTGATCAAGAAAGGCCCGGCTCCTTCCCAAAAAGAAATACTGGCCACCTGTCTTAAGATTTTCAATGCCTTTCATTTTCAGCGGAAGTTTATGCAGCAACGGACTATTTGCCCCTGCGGGGCCTGTGTGGCTATTATCAACCTTACGTTGAAGTTTGTTGTGCACCATGGGCCTCTGGCGGAAATAAAAGTGGGTGGATTTGTCAAGCAATCAGGTCCAGAAATGATCGTTGCTCATCGTTTGTTGAAAAACAGTATTGACAACAATGAATACCTGCTTCTGACGGAAAAGCTATTCCAGCAGGTGACTGATTCGCATGAAGCGGTTGAAATGGAATGGCGCAGTGCATCGGAAGAATATGCCTCCATCGGTAAAGTTGAGTATCGCTTTACACTGCTCAACGAAGCAAGAGACAAGGTACCCGAACCGGTGCCCCCAAAAAATTCTTACCGCACAGATGACACTTCATACGTCGAAATACCAATAGCAGCCAACTTCCATGATGCGTATATGGCGATGATGAATATTCCGGGTCGCCCTGCATGGATGCCAGGCCTGCAAAAGGTGGAGCAGGAAATACCCGCTGTCTTTGTTGGAAGCATTCATCATTGTACGTTCGAGGATTACAAGGCGACTATATCGCCGCTGCGGATGACACTATCGGGCGAAGGAATTCTTTATGCTGAAAGCTGCCGTATTGAAGAGATGAACCTTTCCGTGGTGCATGAATTTCTATTCAGGAAAACCGGTGAAAAGACCTGCAGCTTTGGCTCCCGATTTATGAATGCCGGTGAATCCCCCATACCGGAGGAAGTACACGCTGCGCATTTTGAGAAAATGCAACAGATGGCCGAAAGACTAAAAGAATATTGTGAAAAGATGGGAGAGTCCTAGTTTCAACACTGGTAATAGTCATACCCGGTGCAACTAATCCAACCACAATCCAACAGGAGTATTCACTATGAAACGATTCACATTGTACGTGGTATTGGTCCTCGTAGGACTGCATCTCTTTGGAGCGATGACGACATTCGCTCAAAAGAACAAGATGAAGGCGCCGGTGATATGGCAGGCGGCAGATATGAAGTGGGTTGAACTGCCCAACTCCGGTGGCGTCATGAGTGCTACGTTGTGGGGAGACCTGAACAAGGGCGCCTACGGCGCATTGTACAAGTTCCCCGCGGGAGCAAAGTTTCCGCTTCACTATCACACCTATGGGATGAAAGTCGTTATCATTTCCGGGACATGGCTTTACACACCAGAAGGCGGCACGGAGAGCAGGCTCGGGCCCGGTTCATATCTTTCGTATGGCGCGAAAGACAGACACATGAGTGGTGCGGCAGAGGGTTCAGAATGCGAATTCTTTATTGAGCAGTCCGGCAAGTTCGATATGGTTCCCATCGAGGCACCAAAGAAGTAAAGTCTAACCGCCAGGACGCCAGGTTCAAGAATAGACTTGGCGTTCCTGGTGGCATGGTGCTGAGTTTGTTGCAACGGCCCGGCGCGATCCCAAAGCACTAGCAAAAGTAAACGCTACATTCGGTCAATAATTAACTACAGTAAACCACCAAGCAAAAACCATAATGAGAAAAGCGCTCTCGAAGAAAACCAAACAATCGCGTTTTGCTCACAGGGCAAATCGAACCTTTCCATTTACGATTCATCCGCAAGGATATGAAGGTAATATGTCCGTAGATTCAACAAACAGCTCCGATTGGGAATATTTTAACGGTAAGCCTAAGGTCATTGACCTTTCCCCTGGCGTGCATTTTCTGAATACGGGTGCAAGTATTGGGGGAATGAATGGTTCCAACACTTCATACATTTACTTTAATGTTACCGTGTGTGGTGAATGTGATGAGGTGTCTCTACCCGGCGCGGTCGAAATAGGGGTCGTCAAGACGTCCCGCCTGCGAATAGCAACACGGGGGCCGGGGGAGCC
>JBGPGQ010000159.1:0-7324 GCA_041483995.1 Bacteroidota bacterium | reverse complement strand
GTTTAATCACACCCGGCACCAGCGTCGAATCGAAGCCGCGTGGCGAACCGTTGCCAGAGTTGCTCAGATCGCTTGTCCAGTGGTTGAACGCCTTGTTGCGCATTGTCTTGGCCAACTGACTGGCGCTCTTACCCTTGCTCTTCTTAAAGTCCCACGCCGAGAGACGCGCCCATGCCGTATCGCTCTTGCCAGTTTGCTTGATCTGTGTCCACTTTGGGGCAAGTGGGTCTGGTGACTTTCTGAACATGAACGCGATACCGACCACTTCGCCGCCAGCCGAGTCACTTTCTGTCGCGCCATTCAATGCCGGTGGAGCAAAACCTCCCTGTGCTACGACTTCTTCCACAAGGTTCGTCCAGTTCGGATACAGATGTTTTTTCCGCTTCGCCGACTTCACCAATTTCCCTGCGCCATCCAGCGCTGCAATCGATTCCGGTGTCACCGTTGTAAACTTCGGTGATGGACCAACCGGGACACCCGCACCTGCAAGATTTACAGAATCAGGTGAACTCTTGGCGTTGCTGTACCATACCGCCGTTCCAACCTGAGCTCCAAAACTTGTCGGAAGGAACGTCATGTGGTACCGCTTGGTGCCGCCGGAAGCCCCGATCGATGCAGAACCTGTCTCACTCGGCGATACCGAGAAATATCCGCTCGCACTGTATGCACGTACAGAATCAATCAACAGTGGAGCACCACCATTATTCGTCACTTGAACACTATCCGTTTTGGATATATTGATAACAACCGAGCCGAAAGGAAGGCTTGTGGGGTTCACACTAAAAGTAGATTGTATGCCCGTGCCGCTAACGGCAACCGAATCCTTTAATGACGGAGCATCGTGGAAGAAGAATACCTTCGCGCTTTGCGCACCACTCGTCGTTGGATTAAATGTGATGTAAAACTTCATGCTGTCACCGGCAGGAATTGACAATGGTCCAGTCGGAAGAGCAATAAATTCACCGCCGACAACCCTCACAGAATCAATACTAAGTGATAGCCCCCCACCATTTTTCACCGTAAGACTGTCCGTCTTGGAATCATTCTTCAGGACATTGCCAAAATTGATGGTATGGGTCGAGAACGTTGGTGGAGGTAGTGGCGGCCTCATAACGATAAGATAGGGTGCAAGAAGAGGGTTGCTGATGGTTGCGCTCGTGTCTGTCAACATATTGATGTTCATAAGGACTGCTCCGGGGAACCGATCAATAAGTCTGAGCTGCGAAGCAATGGAAGAAAGTCCTGCAGGCCATGAAACCCTTATGGGATAGTGTGAAGCGCTATCGGAGACCGCCACTTGAAATGTGTCCACTTGTGTCGGACCTGTTGATGGTCGAAAATCGACCTTGGAGCCTTGACCGAAACATGTCAGGCTGAAGGTGTCTGGGTCCACCCAGCGAACATCAAGGACTCCAAAGAAACTCGGTGGCAGCTCAGCTTCCTTGTGCCCAAAGTAGTTGTCCAGGGTATCAATACAAAAATGGGCAGTAGGGTGCAATCCCCAATAGATCGTTCGAGCCGCGGAGTCGTTGGATACAGTCAACCCCCTGACAAATGACGGCTGCCCAAACGAGACACTTGCAAGCAAGAACAGCGTCACAGAAAATCCAAGGATTGATATTGTAGATGCTCGATGTTTCATGCAGTAAATCCCCTTTTCGCTAAGTAAGATAGATATTTTTCAATTTTCGTTGAATGTGAATTCGGGAGAGTCTAATCAAATGTATGAATTTTCTTTGGCGAGATCAATACTTCTTTCAAGAAGTTCAGATACTCGCCATTGGCTATTTTAGCAAGATCATCTTATGTGTTTCGATAGTACGATTGAAAGCACCTTCGAGATCCTGAGCATCAATTTCATAGAAATAGACCCCCGAGGCAAGTCGGCCCGCCGCAAACTCCACCCTTTGGTAACCACTCTCCATCTCTTCAGCATGCAACAATGTCGCGATCTCCTGACCCAGAATATTGTGTACTCGCAATGTCACAAGCGATGGCTCACGCAAACGGAAACTAATTGTAGTAGAGGGATTAAACGGATTGGGATAATTTTGGTAGAGCTTTGCTGCCCCGGGTGTGGTCTCGCCATCGTCAAATTCGTCGTCCTCAAAATCTTCTTCGCTTTCTGTGAGTGTCGTCGTTGGATACAGCAGTCTTGGGTGTGTAGAACCAGACTTAAGGAACGGTCTATCGGCAAGAGGAACGGCACCCTTTAACTTAAGCCCTACTTCAGAATCGAAGCTTATCGTATCCAACACACAAACAAATGCTCTGTTGATGTCATACAGCGCCTGGTAGAGTTGAGCATAGTGGGTTGAGTCCACTCCGCGCCAGTACGTCATCATTGAGTCTGCCTTCTCTGAAATATCGACGAGCGGCATCTCATCACAAAGACTCCCATCCACATCGTAAATAAGCTCACCGAATCCGTTCGGGGTTTTCCCCAACTGGCTTGCAGCAATGTTAAGTTTGAGCGCTACAAGCTCAGCATACAATTTGTTGCTTTGTTTTTTGGGGGAAAGCTTCGTAAGCTGCTTAATGAGTGGCTTGCGTTTGGCCTCACCGCTCACGCCGGTTGAATCCAGTCCGCGTGGATCACCTGTGTGTCTTATGAGTTTGTCCTCAAGCGTCTTCTGGAGATAATTGAAATTCTTCCCGATGCTTTTCTTGAAATCCCATTTGGTCAATCGCACCCAGCCGTAGACCTTTGCGGAATCTTTTATGGGCTTCCACTTTGGCGCGAGCGGATCGGGTGAAGATCTTGCCATATACGACATGCCAATCCGCATTCCCCCGGCGGAATCACTCTCACTTGCACCCGGTTGAAATCCCCCCTGCGCCACAACCTCGTCCATCAAGTTCGCCCAATTGGGATTAAGTTTTTTGCCGTGACGCACTGGTTTGAGAAATTTTCCCTTGCTGTCTTTTGCCAACATTGTATCAGGCGAAATCGTTACATACGATGGTGGCAACACCGTATCTCCCATTACGTCAAAGATGTAACCACCAGTACCGAGAAATCTTAGATAGTCGACATAGACCTTGCAACTATCACCGTAGCCTCCAAAACCGAAAACAATTGTATCGGCTGTGGACGAGTTGGGGATTCCTCCCACTCCAAGTGTCAAAGTATTCCAGTTTGGATTTGTCAATGATTGAGTGCCGGATGAATACGTATGGCCGCCATAGACCATATCGACATAGAAACTCACGATAGGTGACGAGCCCACTTTTTTTAGCCTCGCTTCAATGCCTGTGAGAGTAAACGGTCGCGGGATTGTGCCGAAATGTTTCATGAATGAGGCGAAGTTGGTTCCCCGGTTCCTCACATTGAACATCATCGATCGGTTGCTGTCGGGCGAACCCAGTGGAACAACCGTGGTAACGGCAAGTTTTCCAGCATCGACCGATGGATATGGATACCATGGTGCATTGCTGTTATCGAGAGGTCCCTTCCAGCCGTGTGCACTGTCGATAAGAGCTTGCATGTAGAGAGTAAGGGCTGGAGGGGATCCTCCGCTCATGCTACCATCTTCATAGAAGCTTGTCATCGAATAAACAAATAGGTCTCCTCGATCCAAAGACAGTAGATCACTGAACCCAAGTGAATCGGCCGGAATGGAACCGATGAGATTGGATGAATCGCCAACAATTTCTTCTGCCGTTGGAATTGGAAGAGGATCGGGGGGCTTCGGAACACGATAGACATTGTACCCAAGAACGTCTGATCCGACAACTGATGAACGATCCTTCCTGGTATAGCCAAAGGCTCTGGGTGGATTTCCGCCTCCTATGTTCAGCTCGGATGCATTTGCCCGAACGTTTTGAGGTGGTGCAATCTGACCCGGTGGTGGCGGATCAAAGGTGATCGCAACATGCAATGCTGTTAATGGCATTGGCGGTCCGTGGACGGTGAATGTGCCGCTGGTTGCAGACGCACTATTACCGCTTCTATCCATGACAACCACTCTAATTCGCCCTTGTGTGGTTGAAAGAAAATCAGGTATGTTCCAGACGACCTGACCGATGCTGGGTCCTCTCCGCGCGATTTCATGATCGAAGCTTGTGCCGCCGTCTGTTGAATAGGAAATAATGAAACCTGTCAGAAGGTCATTGTCGGTTCCGGTAAAATTAATCGATATCTGAGTACCTGCATTGAAAATTTCACCCCCCACGGGATTCAACAATTGCGCACCAGGGTGCGTGGTATCCGGACAAAAGCCTGCGAGAAGTGCTGAGGCGCTTCCGGCGTTGCTCGCAATAGACATGAGTCCAACAAATGGCCGATAGCTCTGGAAGGTTGGATGAAAACCGACCGTATATGAAGTGCCTTGGCCGGGGTTAAGCGTCAAGGTTGCCGGCTGGGAAATAATAGAAAAACCCGAGTCGCTTCCGAATACTAGCGTTGGCAAAGTAAAGACAAGCGGCATCCCACCCGGATTGTTGATGTTGACAGTGCGTGTGGCTTGTTGGCCAACCTGAACACTGCCAAAATCAACAAACGAGTCAACCTGGAGGATTGGAGGACCAACAGAATCATTATCTATAATAGTCAGTGTTCCTGTACCGAGAACAACAAGACCGCTGCCGGATGAAACGCTAAGCGTAAGGTTCACCGTTTCATTGCCTTCAATCAAGGAATCATCGTTGACAGGAACGACAAATGTTTGACTCGTCACCCCTGAGCCAAAAAAGAACACACCGGAAGTTGTTGCGTAGTCCATCCCCGCGATTGCTGTACCGTCGCTTGTTCTGTAGCGAACAGAAAGTGTATCATTCGTATTGCCTGCTCGAACTATGGTGATGGCCGCGGCAAGACTCTCTTCCCGAACGTAATACTGAGGTGCGCTAAAACTTATAACCGGAGGGATATTGATACCGAAAGGAGTTGAACTAGAGGCTATTCCATCGGGCGTTTGTATACTGATTGTTCCAGATACCGCAGCAGAAGGGACTGTAGCCGTGACTTGCGTAGATGAATCGACAGTGAATGAAGCAGGAGTACCGTTAAATCTGACAGAAGTTGCCCCAGTGAACGCCGAGCCATGAATCTTGACAATCGTCCCAGCAGGTCCGCTCAGAGGAAAGAAATCATCAATCTGGGGCAAAACAGTAAAGTTCGTAGGGCTGGTTGTGGTTCCCTGCGGTGTTGTTACCGTGATCGGTCCGCTTGTGGCCGCGGACGGAACCGTGACGACAATAGAAGAAACTGTGGCAACCGATACAGGAGCAATTGCGAGGCCGATCTTGACAATATTGTCTGACGGAATGGGGCTGAAATGTGTGCCGTTAATTGTGAGGGGAGTTCCCGCAGGACCGGACGGAGGCGAAAATGAAGATATTGTCGGCGGTTGAGCACGCAGATCATCTGCACTCCCGAAAGCAACAAAGAGTACAAAGACAAGAACTATGTTCCAGTGCGCTTTCATGCCGAGGAGATATCTCCGGTTGTTCGATGTACTCGGTCCGTTTCTTGAAATCGATAGGACTATTTCAGAAGCATCATCTTATATATTCGCTGCGAAGTCTGTTCCGCATTCTGTATATCCGCGGTTACAATACGATAAAAATACACACCAGACGCGAGACCATGGGCATCAAACGGTATCTCATTCGTTCCGTATGTGTACAGTTCATTCTCTGCGAGCACGGCCACACGACGGCCAAGCACATCATACACAACAATTGTCACCATGGCATTGTCACTAAGCTCAAATTGTATTGTTGTTGTGGGATTGAACGGGTTAGGATAGTTTTGCGCCATCTCAACATGTTGGGGAACAAGCTCATCGTCATCACCATTTTCATCCTCGGCAAATTCAGGATGATATATACGCGGAACGATTGTTGGGGGCACAAGGAGATTGGGTCTGAGAAAACTTATGTCACTGAGCGGGCGTACACCAATCAAGCTGAGTACGGATGCAAAGGAAATTGTATCAATAGGACCGGAGAACGCTCCGTTGATTTTGTGAAGAACCGAGTCCAGCATAATGTACTGTCCATTGACAAGTCCCATCCAGTTTGTCATCATGGTATCTGCCCGATCGGCAATCTGTGTAATCATAAGATGATCAAAAGGATGACCCGGATCAGCATAGATCAATTCTCCAAACCCGACCGGCGTGATACCCAACGCGCTTGCAGCGATATTCAGTTTTAGCGCAACGAGTTCAGCAAACAATCGGTTGTTCATTTTTACCGGTGGAAGAGCGAGGATTTGCTTGACAAAGGGCTTTCCATTGTCAAAATGATCGAAGCCTCGCGGCAATCCTGTATGGCCGGCGCCGTTTCTCAGAGGGTGGAGCGATCTCAGAATATCCGTTGACTTGCGCAGCCTCACCCAACCGTACTTTCTCGCACTGTCCGGATCGGGCCTCCACTTTCCACTCGCCAACCTCATGAACGATCTGCCGATTACCATTCCTCCCGCGGCGTCACTTTCGCTGGTCCCGGGACCAAAACCACCGAACTCATATACTTCTGTGCGCACATTTGCAGTATTGGGCATTGCAAAGACTGCGCTCTGGTTCGAAGGAATGAACCCAGGTTGTGGTGAAAGCGGATCGTCGGCACTGAGGGTCCACTCAAGGATGGGTGAAGTATCCTTGCCATACGCGACGCCACAAATCATAAATGAATCGCCCGGGGCAACCATCTGCCCGAAGACGTTCCATGCCTTGCCACTATTAGAACTTGTTGCTTCCGGAAACGGCGCGTAGCCGGTCAGCGTAACTTGATACTTGAACTGGATCTGGATACCGGAAATTATGGAGCTGGTCGAATTGGTGAACGTTGCGCAGAAGCTTGCGCCAATTGAGGCACGTTTTATAGCCCTACGCTCAACTAGGCTGTCGGAAGAAAACGTTCGATAGCGTGTCGTGTCTCCCAGTGATGAGCCAACGACTCCCCCGCTTCCGGCAGCATAGAACGGCGTCTTGATCACAAGAATCATGATCGCCGTAGCTGTCAGCATCGTTAACCGCAATGAAAACCCACGTTCACTCACAACACAATCTCCAATATAAAAAACAACATCTTCATCGCTCAGAGAAACCCTATACGGAGAACAACCCTGTAGGTCGGGAGAGCATCCCGACCTACAGAGATCAAAAGCTTACTTCAACATCATTAGTTTTCGTACTTCCCTGAAGGACTTCCCGTTCGCACCCGTTGCCGAGAGCTGCAGGAAGTATACGCCGCTACCAAGCTGTTGACCTGCGTTACCTGTTCCGTTCCACTCCGCCACGTGGTATCCGGCCGGACGGTCTTCCTTGAGTAACGTTCGGACCTTCTGTCCTAACACATTGAATATGTCTATCGT
>JBGPGQ010000158.1:0-7329 GCA_041483995.1 Bacteroidota bacterium | reverse complement strand
TTAGATAAAGGGCATCTCCATCACGTGTAATTGTTAATTTTTTGATATCTTTATCCAATTTTTGAGGAGAACCGTCCTTTGTTTTGAAAACAAACCCGCTTTCCGATTCACACGTATACAATGTTCTTTTTGAAGAGAGTGATTTTGTCCGGAACAACTGGATACATTCCGTAGGCTGTTCCGCGACGATTCAAAGGAATTCCTTCATACAACCCGAGAAGCATATTGTTCGAACGAATTCCAACTTTCTTAAGGGATTCCGACCCCGGTAGATCCTCGACAACAATATGTACGTTATCTATTTTTGCCCGAATAGTTTCCGGGAGAGTGTGAAATATCTCGTCTGCAATACTCTCGAAATCCTCCTTATCTATTGTCATTCGCGATTTCCGACAGAACGTCACACGAAATGAATAACAAATGAACACATGCCAAGGATAATCATCATAAAGAGCGTGACCAATGCTGCCTTCATGCGGGAGATTCCATTCATCACAATAGATCCCTCGATAAGCAATATCCAGGACCAAACGAATCCCAAAAAATCAAACCCGACCAATATGATATACGCAATCGGCTTTATGACAATTGGGCTCGGGTTGTTCCCAAAAAAATCAAGCCCAAACATCGCAAGCTCAACGGGAAACACGAACACGAGCGTAAAAATTATGGGCAAAGATGAATACGAAACAACAGCAAAGGTATTCCGGAGCGTTGCATTGCCTCCAAACATCCCACTGACCCAGTTCAGGACAACGCTGAAACAAAGAACAAATGCCATACCCACTGGCGGTCCAAGCAGCAATCCAGTTCCAAGGAGTGTAAGAGCATTTGAAAACAGCGGCCCAAGGTTCTTATACCAGAATACGGTATATGCCAAACTTATTCCAAACAAGGAACTGAGCAGCAGAACGTAATTCTTGTGCTGAGCAAGGACAATCTTCTTGAATATGGCTTTAGGAGAGTCTATCAAGCCCCAGATCGTCGAAAATAGATCCAAGGTATCTATTTTCGATTGGAGATAGCTTTTGCATGATATGCACAATGTCGCAAGATCATCGTTCCTTGTGCCACATACCGAGCAAGTTATCATGCTTGATGTCTCAGGACTCTACTATGAACCTTGGTGATTCTTCCTTACGTTAGCTCTACAAGTTCTGGCAAATCAATTGCTTAACAGTATATCGAATTTCAACAACTTTAGCAATTAGTTTTTCCATGTGATAAGGCTTGTTGGAAAAGTCAACCGGAATGCATTATCTTTTATGTGCAGAAAGGGTAATCAATGAGACTATTTCGAAAACATCGTCGTCCGGAAGATCTCGGAGCAATGGTGTATGAACTTCTCCGGTCAGGAATGGAATCGGATGGAGATCTTTCCATTGAGCGGTACATCCAGAGTCTGGATAAATCGCCTTCCGATCTTGATGATCAGTATGTCGGGGACGTAATGGTTGGCCTGATGTTTGGAGCAACGTTGGCAATTGAGCGGTCGTCACCTGCACGAGTTGCAGAACAGATCACGGCCGGGATGAAAACAGAATTCCTGAATCACGTAATAGAGCAAGGAGCCGACCAGATACAAAAGGCAGAGTGGGAAACCGTCATCGCAAGTCTGTTTCTGACCTACCGAAAAAGTCTTGAGGACTATTCGGGCTTCGAGCCGCCGTGGAAATTGGGACGTGAGTTTTTTTGGAGCGTGATTGGGGAGGAGGAACAGGTCGCCATGTCAATCAAGATATCAACGTTGTACTTGCTTGCGGCTCGGGATGCGTGCCAGGTGCTCCTCAACGAGTACGGTCCTTCATTGCTGGTCAACGCCGGAACATAAGAGTTCCCCCCTGCTATCCAACCTTCAGCTTTTGTAATACTTGGATTACTTCTTCGATGTGACTTCCGATTTGCACTTCGTGGTGGATAACTCCGCGAATGACTCCATGTGTATCGATGACGTAAGTGATTCGTTTGGTGCGTGGCAGCATCCCACCAAGCCTGGTTGCGCCGTAGGCATTGATAATTGATTTGCCGGGATCGCTGATGAGTTGAAACGGCAACGAATGCTTCTCAATGAAGCCGGCATGCGATGACTCGCCATCATGGCTAACACCAAACATTATGGCATCAAGAGCTGTAACTTCACTGTAGTTATCACGGAATGAACACACTTCTGCTGTACACCCTGCCGTAAAGTCTTTGGGATAGAAGAACAAGACAACATTCTTCTTTCCTCGATAATCGCTCAATCGTATTGTTTCACCGGTGCTGAGCTTCCCGGAAAAATCCGGAGCTTCATCACCGATATTCAATACTCCGGACTGTTCTTCAATCATGGTGATAACGACAATGAGGGCAAGGACAACAGCGGTGATGAGTACCTTCATTCGCATGGCAATATTCACCCGTCAAACAAAACTACTCACTCTCGTACTTGATGATCGAGAAAATGTCGTAGCCAGCAAGATTCTTGCGGCCACCAAGGAACGAAAGTTCGATGAGGAATGAGATGCCTACGATCGTTCCCTTAAGACGTTCTACAAGTTCGGTAGCAGCGAGCATTGTTCCGCCTGTGGCAAGCAGGTCGTCATGTAACAGAACTCTCTCTCCTGGAGCGATTGCATCCTTATGAATTTCCATAGCATCCGTGCCGTATTCGAGTTCATACTCTTGCCTGAGAGTTGGGGCCGGAAGTTTTCCCGGCTTCCGTATCGGTACGAACCCCGCGCCAAGCTCGTGAGCAAGCGCGGCACCAAAGATGAATCCTCGTGATTCCACTCCAACAACCTTGTCAATCTTTGCACCTTTGTAGTGCTGAACGAACATGTCCAACGCTTGGGCGAAGGCTTTCGGATCCTTGAGCAGCGTCGTAATGTCGCGGAAGACAATGCCTTTCTTCGGAAAATCCGGAACGCTTCGGATTGAATCAATCAAATCATTGTTCATTGCAACTCTACCATTGGATTTTGTCTTTTTTCAGGAACGCCGCGATACCTTGTTTACAGTCCGATGACATCCGTGCTGCCGCGTTCATGTTGGCTGCAAAGTCAAGAGAGTCCACAAAATTCAATCCATGCAGCTTCGAAAGCATCTCCTTGCAGAGACCCATCGACATGAGACTGTTCTGAGTCAGCAATTCATCAGTCAACCGTTCTGCGGTTGTTTGCAATTGCTTCTCGGGAACGATAAGACTGACAAGCCCAAGTTCCTTTGCTTCTGCTGCACCAATGATGTTTGCTCGAAGGATAAGCTCCCTCGCCCTCCCCTCCCCTACCCGCTTGATAAGAAAGATCATAACGACTGCGGGAATGAAACCAATGCGGACCTCGGTATAGCCAAACGTTGCTTTTTCTTCGGAGGCGATCACAAAATCGCAGACGGTGGCAAGGCCGCACCCCCCTGCAAGTGCAGGGCCATTCACAACGGCAATAACAGGCTTTCTGATCTCGTAGATAAGGCGGAAGAGGTTTGCAAGCTGCTGTGAGTCTGCACGGTTTTCTGCCTGGTCGAATTTTGCAACGCGCTGAAGGTATTCCAGGTCTGCACCTGCGCAAAAGGCCGGGCCATTTGCATCAAGAAGGACAACCTTCGCGTTCTGGTCTTTGGAGGCCGATGTGAATGCGGTGGTGAGTTCTTTCACCATCACATCGTCCAGAGCGTTCCGCTTCTCAGGACGGTTGAGTGTTATGATTGCCCTGCGATTGTCAACCTTGTATGCAACGCGTTCAAAATTCATGGAACGAAAATAGGCATTCTATTGAGGAAAAACAAGTATAGGGTGCTATTTCAATTACCCAAAAACAATGGTGGCTATGATAGCCACCATTGTTACTGAAACGACAATCGACCGGACTATTTGATCAATACCATTTTCCTTGTTATGGTATTACCTGCTGCGGACAGTCTGTAAAAATATATGCCCAAAGAGAGATACGACGCGTCAAAAGTTGCAACGTGCGAGCCTGCTTTTATAACGCTTTGTTCAAGAACCATAGCTTCACGACCAAGTATATCATAGATGGTGAGTGACACGAAACCATCCGTTGGGATTAAATAGGCTATTGATGTAGTAGGATTGAAAGGGTTCGGATAGTTCTGGAACAAACGCACCATCAAAGGTAGCTTCGATTCTTCTCTCACACTTGTAATCAATGTACTATCAAGCTCGTACACGTCAGTTTGACGTGAGCCAATCGATCTGCTTACAAAAAGAGAGGCAGCACGACTACTGTTGATCTTCCATGCTGAGAGCCCATCAAGCGATGAAACGGATTTGTAGTAGAAGAGTTCATAGTTGTGCTCACCAGCTCCTTTGATCACCATAATGCCACCTGCAAAAGAGAGGAGAAGCTCAGGAATTCCATCACCATCAACATCTGTTGTTTGATACAGGTCAACAAAGAAGATCCCGGCAGGAAAAATATTAAAAGCAAATACACGTTGATAACTATCATCGCTGGTTCTTTCAAAGGCATATGCTCGTAGATGAACATAGCCATCCGGTTCAGCTTCAGTTCCTCCGATAAAGAATTCTGTTATACCATTCCCGTCAACATCCCCAGATGCCGCCCGGCCCGTTATGGTTTGAAGATGAGTATGGGCGGTAACAGCAAAGCTATCACCGACAACATGTTCGACGACATAAAGATCATCACCAAAATCTGACGTTACAAATTCCATCTTTCCATCACTATCAAAATCACCTGTTGCAATTGCATTCGCACAGTCATTTCTACTGCAACCAGGAGGAAGAGGCATACTCCATATTCGCCCAAAATTATTGATCGATGAGTCATATCGAGAGATGTATGTCCTATCTTCGCTTGTGAAAGGTTCTGAACCTCTGTACAATATTTCAGGAACAGGACTCCCAGTCATTGAAGCTACTTCATTGGGAATTCCAGTCGCATTCAAATACCACTGGTTGTGGTGAAATTTTGAGACAGTTGGAATCGTGCCTTCTAAATTCTGTTCGAAAACGTATATAGTATCACCATACCTTGCATAAATTTCCTTCAATCCGTTACCGTCAGCGTCCCCCATCTTGTCAACTATGCCAACTCTGCCTGGATACGTATATCTAAGTATCCATGAGCTTGGCTGGCTTAATTCATATGCTCGGGTTGTAACATCTCCAGCCACAAGTTCAGCACCATAAGCCTCGACTTCTCCGTTTTCATCAAAATCATGTACTTGAAGTGGAAACCCCCACCCCTCAGATATCGGGACTGTATTTAGATAGCGAAATCTCCAATTGTACAAACTTGTATCAATTGACGTAAGATCAATTGTAAGAGTTGAAATTGTATCGTGCGGTGCCATATGCGGAGTGAGCAATCGCTCTGCATCAAACATCCACCGTTGTCCGCTACGTGGGTCAGTAACTTCAAGTTGGTTGCCAGGAAGCATACGGTATGTCACCCCGCGCTGGTCAAGAGTAGCAAGCTCATGTTGCAGCAATGAGTTTTGGTAGAAGGAAGGCGTGGAACTGTTAAGCAGGAGGGCAAACACAGCGAGAATCAACAGCACGTTCTTTTTCATTCCAATTCCAAAGAGTGGAAGAAGAAACCAACGGAACTGCTGCGAAGATATGCCAGTTGGGCGCTAATAGCAAGTGATTAAAACACAAATCCCGTCTCTCAAATTGCAGAGGCGGGATTATAATTCACATGACACCCTTCGACTCCATTCATCTTTCACCTCTTGTACTTTCTTTCCGAGAAGGTCTGGCGGAGCTTACTTTTTCCGCTCTCTGAATCCCGCTTAGACGGAATCCCAAAGAGCGGGACTTTTCAAAAAGAAAGCAAGAAGAGCAAACTGGGTCAGTCAGGGTGACGATCAACGACTAACAGTCGTAGTACAAACCAAACTCAAACGGATGCGGCCTGATAGCCATCGGCTTCACTTCTTTATCCATTTTGTAACTGATCCATGTGTCTATGACATCATCCGTAAACACATCGCCACGGAGAAGGAAATCATGGTCACGTTCCAATGCACGCAAGGATTCTTCGAGCGAGCCTGGTGTTGAAGGGACGTGCTTCAGTTCTTCCGGCTCAAGGTCATAAATGTCCTTGTCCAGCGGCTCTCCCGGATCGATTTTGTTGATGATGCCGTCAAGTCCGGCAAGCAGCATTGCAGAGAACTGCAAATACGGATTACCCGATGCATCAGGGCACCGAAACTCAATCCGTTTGGATTTGGGACTTGAAGAGTACATGGGAATGCGGACCGATGCGCTTCTATTCCGTTGAGAATATGCAAGATTTACGGGAGCCTCAAAGCCCGGCACAAGGCGTTTGTACGAGTTGGTTGTGGGATTCGTAATGGCGCAGAGCGCAGGCGCGTGCTTCAACAGACCGCCAATATAATACAACGCCATCTCGCTCAGGTTTGCGTAGCCATTGCCGTAAAACAGCGGCTTGCCGTTCTTCCATAAGCTTTGGTGAACGTGCATGCCGGAACCATTATCGCCATAAATGGGCTTGGGCATGAATGTCGCCGTCTTCCCTCTCAGGACTGCGGTGTTCTTGATCATGTACTTGAAAAGCATCATGTCGTCGGCGTGCTTGAGCAGTGGCTGGAACTTCAAGTCAATTTCGGCCTGACCGCCGCTTGCCACTTCGTGATGCTGCGTTTCGACATCCAACCCGGCAGCGATCATGTTCATCACCATCTCGTTCCGGAGATTCATCAGGTGATCCGTCGGCGGAACCGGATAATAGCCTTCCTTGTAGCGCGGTTTGTAGCCGAGGTTCGGTCCTTCATCGCGGCCCGAATTCCATCGGCCTTCAATTGAATCGACATGATAATAGCTGTTGTTTCCATTTGTATCGAAGCGAACATCATCGAAGATGAAAAACTCCGCCTCGGCACCCATGAACGCGGTATCCGCTAGTCCAGTTGACTGTAAATACTGTTCGGCCTTGTGCGCAATACCGCGAGCACAGCGACCGAATCGTTCTTTTGTGAGCGGATCGACGATATCACAGATAAAACTAATTGTCTTCACTTCAACAAATGGATCTATGAACGCCGTCTTTGCGTCTGGAATCATCAACATGTCGCTTTCGTTAATCGCCTTGAAGCCACGTATGGATGAGCCGTCAAAGCCGAAGCCATCTTCAAATGAATCCGGCTCAAGGCGATGGACCGGAACAGTAACATGCTGCCAGATCCCTGGGAGATCAATGAATTTGAAGTCCACCATCTTCACTCCATTGTCTTTGATCATCTTAAAGACTTTGGAAATACTTGCATCAGCCTTCTTTGCCATATATCTTCCTTTATATGATTTGAGAGTATAGAATATTGTTGCTAAACGTTGGGAGTTAC
>JBGPGQ010000157.1:0-7346 GCA_041483995.1 Bacteroidota bacterium | reverse complement strand
GAAAGGCGATCAGATCGTCCAGCAGAATTTCGCCGCTGTCGATCAGACAATTGCCAATCTCTTTGAGGTGAAGATACCGGGACAAGTTACGAGCACTATAGAGATGCCGTCTGCCGTTTCATCGAAGGCACCCGAGTTCGTTCGCAACGTTACGGGTATGATCATCGCCGGCATGGGCGATTCGCTTCCAGTGAGCGCAATGCCGGTTGATGGGACGTTTCCCGTGGGGACAGCCCAATGGGAGAAGCGCAACATTGCTCTTGAGATTCCCGTGTGGGATACGCAAGTCTGCATTCAATGCAACAAGTGCGCGATCGTTTGCCCGCATGCAACGATTCGGATCAAAGTGTACGATCCCAAGGAATTGGCCAACGCTCCGCCGACATTCAAGTCAACCGACTACCGCGGATCCGAATACAAAGGAATGAAATACTCCATCCAGGTTGCCCCTGAAGATTGTACGGGATGCGGCATTTGCATTGAGATTTGCCCCGCCAAGAACAAATCGGAAACTCGCTTTAAAGCAATTAACATGATGCCACAACCGGCCATCCGCGACCAGGAGAGAGAGAATTATGAGTTCTTTCTCAATCTTCCAGAGGTTGATCGGCGCGGAGTGAAAATGGATTCGGTTAAGGGCTCGCAGTTGCTCCAACCGTTGTTCGAATACTCCGGTGCATGCTCGGGTTGCGGCGAAACTCCCTATCTCAAACTGGTGACACAGTTGTTCGGCGACAGGATGCTCGTGGCGAATGCAACAGGCTGTTCATCCATCTATGGTGGCAATCTGCCGACGACACCGTGGACAACAAATAATGAAGGTCGCGGCCCTGCATGGTCGAACTCACTCTTCGAGGATAACGCAGAATTCGGCATGGGCATGCGTCTCACAATCGATAAACACAATGAGATGGCAAAGGAACTCGTGCAAGTATTGGAACCGGTGATCGGGACTGAATTGACAAATGCAATCCTTACTGCCAACCAATCCGGTGAGGTCGGCATTTATGAGCAGCGGCAGAGAGTTGAAGAGTTAAAGGACAAGCTGAAAATGATCAACTCTCCCGAGGCCAAGCAGCTATTGAGTCTCGCTGACAGTCTTGTGAAGAAGAGCGTGTGGATTGTTGGCGGTGATGGCTGGGCGTATGATATCGGTTTTGGTGGACTCGACCATGTGCTTGCATCAGGACGGAACGTGAATATTCTCGTTCTGGACACGGAAGTGTACTCCAACACCGGCGGCCAGATGTCGAAGTCTACGCCCCGCGGGGCGGTGGCAAAATTCGCCGCCGGTGGCAAGCCGCTCGCGAAGAAGGACCTCGGCCAGATCGCAATGACCTATGGGAATGTCTACGTCGCAACTGTTGCCATGGGTTCGAACGATATGCAAACCATCAAAGCATTTCTCGAAGCGGAAGCGTACGATGGTCCGTCGATTATCATCGCATACAGTCACTGCATTGCTCATGGCATCAACATGGAGAAAGGGATGAACAATCAGAAGGCAGCGGTGGAGAGTGGCCACTGGCCGCTGTACCGTTACAACCCTATGCTTGAAGCTGAGGGGAAGAATGCATTAAAGCTCGACTCCAAAGCACCGAAGATCAAATTCTCTGAATACGCATATCTTGAGACGCGCTATAAGATGCTAACGAAGAGCGATCCCGAAGCGGCCAAGCGCTTGATGGAGCTTGCACAAGGAGATGTGAACAAGCGATGGGAAATCCTCGAAGCGATGGCGAAGGATGGGAATGGGGATGCGAAAAAGGGTGTGCCACTGGGTGCAGGATAATTAGTGGTTAATTTGAGAATAAACATGGACCGGTCTATTCAGGATTTTGTAGGGTGTAAGCACATTGCAATTGTGGGCTATTCGCGCAATAGCCGCAAGTTTGGCAACTACGCCTATGCGGAATTGCAACAACGTGGTTATCAGGTATCTGCGGTTCATCCCACCGAAAAGGAGATTGCTGGCGTGGTGTGCTATCCAAACCTGCAAGTGTTACAAGGAAAGATCGATGGTGTTTTGATTTCTCTTCCATCCAAACAAGCGGTCTCGGTATTAGAGGAAGTTGCATCCATCGGAGTGAAGAAAGTCTGGTTACAACAAGGAGCTGAGTCAGCAGAGGTTCTTGAAGTTGCTGAACGCTTAGGGCTCCATGTCGTGACGAAAAAATGTGTGCTCATGTATGCTCCTCCTGTGCGGTCGTTTCATGGCTGGCATCGATCACTTGCAAAGCTGTTTGGACAATTATGAAATATTAATTATGTGAGGCATCATGGATCTCTCAACAACATACCTTGGCCTGAAACTGAAGAACCCGCTTGTTCCTTCTGCGGGCCCACTTTCGCATTCACTCGAGAGTATGAAACGGCTGGAGGATGCCGGTGCTGCCGCGATCGTCATGTATTCGCTCTTTGAAGAGCAGATAGCGCACGAAGCAGCCGAGCTGAATCACTATCTTTCATACGGAACGGAAAGTTACGCCGAAGCCCTGACATATTTCCCAGAAATGGGAGAGTACAACGCCACCCCCGATCAATACGTGGATCTCGTGCGAAAAGCAAAACAATCGCTCGGGATTCCTGTGATAGGGAGTTTGAATGGCATCTCGCCGGGAGGTTGGATTTCATTTGGAAAAAAGATAGAGCAAGCGGGTGCCGATGCCCTTGAACTGAATGTCTACTATATCCCTACCGATGCACATCTGACCGGTCAGGATGTGGAGGATCGTTACCTTGAAGTCCTCCACGCCGTCAAACGCGCAGTCAATATTCCTGTTGCTGTGAAATTAAGTCCGTTTTTCAGTTCACTTGCACACGTGGCGCAACGACTTGACTCCGCAGGGGCCGACGGCCTGGTTCTCTTCAATCGATTCTATCAGCCTGACATAGATCTGGAGACACTTGAGGTACAACCGAATGTCATCCTTAGCACGCCGCACGCATTACGCCTTCCCCTTCGGTGGATAGCCATACTGCATGGAAGATTAAACGCCGATCTCGCCGCAACAGGTGGAATACATAGTGCACAGGATGTCATCAAAATGCTTATGGCCGGAGCCGATGTTACAATGATGTGCTCGGCTTTGCTGAAGAATGGCCCCCAGCACATCACACAAGTTCTCAATGATGTAAATCAATGGATGTTTGAACATGAATACACTTCTGTCCAGCAGATGAAAGGGAGCATGAGTCACAAATCCGTTGCTGACCCTTCTGCGTTCGAACGGGCGAACTATATGAAAGCACTGCATCAATACAACAAATGAGAAAGGAATTCTACCATGATACGGAAACAAGAAGCTCTTGATTACCATTCGCAGGGACGACGTGGAAAAATAGAAGTCGTCTCTTCAAAGCCATGCTCCACACAGCATGACTTATCACTTGCATACACTCCGGGCGTCGCCGAACCATGCATGGAAATACATAATCGCCCGGATGATGCGTTTCTGTACACAGCAAAGGGAAACCTTGTTGCCGTGATTTCCAATGGCACAGCGGTTCTTGGTCTTGGAGATATCGGCGCACTGGCAGGCAAACCCGTCATGGAAGGGAAAGGAATACTGTTCAAACGATTTGCCGACATCGACGTATTCGATATCGAACTCAACTCCCACGACCCGGACGACATCATCCGGACGGTGAAAATGCTGGAGCCCACGTTTGGCGGGATCAATCTTGAAGACATCAAAGCCCCTGAGTGTTTCTATATTGAAGAGTCCCTCAAGAAAATGATGAATATCCCGGTTTTCCACGATGACCAGCATGGCACGGCAATCATCAGTGGTGCTGCGTTGCTGAACGCGGTAGAAGTTACCGGTAAAAAGATCGGCCAGATAAAAGTAGTCTTCAGCGGAGCCGGCGCGGCGGGCATCGCGTGCGCGAGGTTCTACGAAAAATTGGGGGTTCAACACGAGAACATCCTGCTCGTCGATACAAAGGGTGTTGTACACTCCGGGCGGGTTGAGGGGATGAACTCATACAAGCAGTATTTTGCCGTTGATACAAATGCGCGAACGCTCGCCGATGCCATGAGGGGTGCCGATGTGTTCTGTGGGGTTTCAGTGAAGGGTATTCTGACCAAAGAGATGGTCAGGTCCATGGCTGACCGACCGGTTGTCTTTGCAATGGCAAATCCGGATCCTGAAATTACCTACGAAGATGCGACGAGCGTACGGGACGACATTATCATGGCAACGGGGCGATCGGATTACCCGAACCAAGTCAACAACGTTCTGGGATTTCCATTTATCTTCCGCGGGGCGTTGGATGTCCGGGCAACAACAATCAATGACGAGATGAAGATTGCCGCCGCATATGCGCTGGCCAATCTCGCAAAAGAAGATGTCCCCGATTCAGTGATCCGCGTTTATGGTGGCAAGCGGATTGAATTCGGCCGTGATTACATCATTCCGAAACCATTCGATCCACGCGTATTGATATCGGAGGCAACCGCGGTTGCAAAAGCGGCGATGGACACTGGAGTTGCGCGTACACCCATCAGCGACATCGAGGCATATAAGGATTCGCTCGAAGCAAGGCTGGGAAAATCGCATGAGATCACGCGATTCTTTATTCACAAAGCACAGCGGGCTCCAAAGTCTATCGTGTTCCCTGAAGGAAAGGAAGAAAAGATCCTCAGGGCAGCACAAATTATAGTTGATGAAAAAATTGCGCGACCAATTCTGCTGGGAAGCCGAACATTGATTACGCAACGAATTACAGAACTTGGCCTCGATCTTGATGGGGTTGAGATAATCAACCCGTCCAAGTCTCCGAAGCTCGATGAATACACGACTGCATATTACCAGTTACGTCAGCGAAAGGGAATTACTCAATTCGATGCTGAAAGAGAAATGAAGGCTCACAATGTGTTCGGGATGATGATGGTGGAGCAAGGACACGCCGATGGGCTCATCTCCGGCCTCACCCAGCATTATCCTGATACCGTTCGCCCTGCCCTCCAAATTATCGGAACCCGGGAAGGAGTGCGAAAAATAGCGGGGCTCTACATGTTGATCTTCAAGAATCAGACGGTGTTTATTGCAGACGCAACGGTGAATATCGAACCGACAGCAGAGGACCTCGCCGAAATTGCCCTGCTTGCAGCGGAAAAAGTGAAGCAGTTCAACATTGAACCGCGTATCGCGATGCTCTCGTTCAGTAACTTTGGAGGCACAAGCCACCCTCTTGTCGAGAGGGTCCGTTCTGCAGTGACGCTAATAAAGCACCGCGCACCTACCCTTATGGTGGACGGCGAAATGCAAGCCGATACGGCAATCGTCCCTGAGATAATCTCAGAACTATTCCCCTTCAGCTCTTTGAAGGGAGGAGCTAATGTCCTGATTTGCCCGGACCTGACCTCTGCGAACATAGCTTATAAGTTACTCACTCGTCTCGGTGGCGCCGTTTCCATTGGACCAATCTTGATGGGTATACGCAAACCGGTTTATCTTCTTGTACCAGGGAATGAAGTAAACGACATTGTAAGCATTACCGCGATGGCAGTCTTTGAGTCACAACGGCACACGGAGGAACGACGTCAGGCGAGGGAAATCCTCACAGACTTACATGTTGGCGGAGAGTGAGGGGACCAAGAAGAAATCGATATTCAAGGCTGTTGTATGCCCAGTTCTTTGATTCGTCTATACAGCGTGGGGACGCTCATGCCTATGGTCTGAGCGGTTTTTTCCTTATCAAATGAATGTTGCTGCAGGCAGTTCAATATGAAGTTGCGTTCAAACTCTCGTTGCGCGTGCTGAAACGACCGGGGGTCGGAGGAAACATCGTGAGTCGCTCCGGAAACGAATATCTCAGGCAGATCATTCAGCATTATGAATTCTCCACTGCAGAAAATCACTGCCCGTTCGACTGCATTTTCCAGTTCACGAACCTCTCCACGCCATTCATGATGCATGAAGGCTCTCATAACCTCGTTATCCACACCTTTGATGTTCTTGCCCATTTCTTGGCGGTACCTGGTGACAAAATACTCGACCAATTGCGGAATATCCTCCCTCCGTTCAGCAAGTGTAGGCAGTTGAAGCTCTACAACGTTCAGTCTATAAAACAAGTCTTCACGGAATCTGCCAGTCTCCACCTCTTTGCGTAATATCCGGTTTGTTGATGCAAGTATCCTTACGTCCACCGCCAGCGGCAGGGATGTTCCCACAGGAAGGATTTCCTTTTGTTCAATTGCGCGGAGTAATCTCACCTGCAACTGGAGAGGCATTTCGCTCACTTCGTCAAGAAAGAGTGTCCCCCCGTCCGCTGCCTTAAAGTAACCAACTTTGTCCGCGACAGCGCCTGTAAACGATCCTCTTTTGTGTCCGAACAACTCGCTTTCGATTAATGTCTCGGGGATCGCACCGCAGTTAACAGCAATAAACGGTCTGTCCTTTCTTGAACTGTTGAAATGGATAGCCCGTGCGACAAGTTCCTTTCCGGTTCCGCTTTTGCCACTGATCAGTACTGTACTGGTCGATGCAGCAACGGTTTGAATCGTTTGCAACACGCGCTTCATTGCAGGACTTGTACCAATAAGATTGCTGAAGTCATAATCACGCTGGACCTCTCGTCGGAGGATCTGATTCTCGATCGTGAGTCGTTTATGTTCCAGGAGGCGCCGCACTTTGATCAACAATTCGTCGAATTCAATCGGTTTGAGAATGTAATCACTTGCTCCAGCGCGTAGCGCGGCAATTGCCGTCTCGAGCGATCCGTAGGCGGTGATCACAACGACAACGGTTTGAGGGCTTGTTTGCGAAACTCTCTGCAAGAGCTCAATCCCCTTCATGACAGGCATTTCCAAATCGGTAATGAGTGCATCAAACGGTTCTGCACAGATTTTATCGTATGCGTCCTTGCCATGGATTGCTTCAACAACCGTGTACCCCTCTTTTCGCAGCACAAACGAAAGGGAGTCCCGTATGATTTCTTCGTCATCGGCTATCAGAATTCGGTCGGCCATGGTATCCAATCAATTGTTATTGAAAATCATGATGCAATGGAAGTTCAACTGTAAAGGTGGTGCCATCCTTTTCGTCGTGTATCACCTTAATATCTCCATGAAAGCTCTTGACAATTCCGTAACTGACCCAAAGTCCAAGACCAGTACCTTGTCCTACATCTTTTGTTGTAAAGAAAGGCTCAAAGACTTTGGTGATATCTTCCGTTGCTATTCCTTTGCCATTATCGTTGACCGTTATCAATACATTTTGCGCATTCCTGATCGTACGGATGGTGATCCTTCCCTGTTCGGTGGCTCCAGCATTTCTATCCTTGATTGCGTCGACTGAATTAATGAGAATATTGATGCACACCTGCTCAAGCTGGTCGGG
>JBGPGQ010000156.1:0-7373 GCA_041483995.1 Bacteroidota bacterium | reverse complement strand
ATGAAGGGCAATTTCCAGCTTATTGACGAGGAACCCGATCAGGAGTGAACAACTGACACACGAGGGCAAAGAGAAGAATGGCTGAACAACGATATCCGTGTCTTGATAAAGTAAATACTCCGCTCGACATTAGGCAACTGTCACTCAGCGAACTAAGAACTCTCAGTGACGATGTAAGGGCATATCTCATCGATGTTGTTTCTCAAACGGGTGGCCACCTTGGTGCGGGTTTGGGGTCTGTTGAACTTACCGTTGCACTCCACTATGTGTTCAACACTCCTCACGATAGACTCGTATGGGATGTTGGTCATCAGGCATACCCGCATAAAATACTAACAGGCAGAAAAGAGCGTCTACACACAATCAGGCAATCCAAAGGATTGAGTGGATTCCTGAAGCGGAGCGAGAGTGAATATGATACCTTTGGTGCGGGCCATGCAAGCACGGCAATCTCGGCAGCGTTGGGTATGGTTGCTGCCCGTGAATGTACGGGAGAAAACTACAAAGTAGTTGCTGTTGTCGGCGACGGAGCGATGACAGGTGGGATGGCATATGAAGGGATGAACAATGCCGGTTTGATGAAGAAGGACTTCATTGTTGTCCTGAATGATAACAATATGTCTATCGCACCAAACGTCTGGGCAATTTCGAATTACTTCACGCAACTCATTTCGAATCCTTCATACAACCGCTTCAAGTCGAACGTGTATGAACTGACGGGTAAACTTGATAGTTGGGGGGACAGGATCCGCAGCGTCGCGGCACGCGTTGAGGAAGGAATAAAAGTTATCGTCACACCGGGAATGCTTTTTGAAGCGCTCGGCTTCAGGTATTTCGGGCCAATCAATGGACACAACGTTAATCGACTTGTCCGCATCTTTCAGGATATAAAAAACTACAGTGGGCCAATTCTGGTCCACGTGATCACTCAAAAAGGAAAAGGCTACAAACCTGCGGAAGCAGATGTTCAACGGCTTCATGGTGTAACGCCATTCGATAAGGTGACTGGTGCGTCGCCCAAAAAAGCTGAAGGACCTCCATCGTATACGAGAGTATTTGGCAAAGCCGTCGTTGAGCTTGCAAAGCAAAACCCAAGACTTGTGGCGCTGACTGCTGCGATGCCAGATGGAACTGGTTTGGATTTCCTCCAGAATGAATTGCCGGATCGTTTTTACGATGTCGGCATTGCGGAACAGCATGGTGTCACTTTCGCTGCAGGACTCGCAACACAGGGTTGCATACCGGTTGCCGCTATCTATTCCACGTTTCTGCAACGTGCCTGCGATCAGATCATTCACGATGTTGCACTTCAACACCTCCACGTTGTGTTTGCACTCGACCGTGCGGGCTTGGTTGGAGCTGATGGTCCGACGCATCACGGCGTATTTGATCTTTCATATTTGCGCTTGATTCCCGGGATGGTGGTGATGGCACCAAAAGATGAAAGCGAGTTGCGCGACATGTTGTATACTGCTACCATATACGATAAGGGACCAATCGCATTTCGCTATCCCCGCGGCAATGGTGTTGGTGTTCCACTAAAACAGGGGTTTGATGCCATTCCCATCGGTAAGGGCGAGATTATTCGCTCAGGTAGTGATGTGGCCCTGCTGGGTGTTGGATTGATGGTGCAACATGCATTTCAGGCGGCTGAAATTCTGGAACAAGAAGGAATCATGTGCGAAGTTGCAAACATGCGATTCGTCAAACCGCTTGACCAGGAACTCCTCAAAGACATTGCATTACGCTTCAAGGCTGTAGTAACAATTGAAGATAACGTTATCACCGGTGGTTTTGGAAGTGCGGTCGCGGAGTTTTTTGCATCTCACAACATTACTAATGTTCGCCTGAAGATCCACGGCGTACCCGATGAATTCATTGAACATGGCACACCCGCTGAATTATATAGGGAGACACTCTTGGATCCCCGGGGAATTGCACAGACTGTCAAAGAATTTCTTGCTTTCGGACGCTCGTCACGACTCCATCCCATAGAGGCAATCGCAGAGTAGCATCACTCGGTCATTACTATGGAGAAAGTTAAAGTCGGTATTGTCGGTCTTGGCTGGGTCGCACAGGTTGTGCACCTGCCAATCCTTTCAAAATTACCTGAAGCCGAAATCGTTGCAGTATGTGATCGGGACAAAAATCGCGCACATCTTGTTGCGGAAAAATTTGGCGTCAAAAAGATGTACACTGATATTCACCAGATGCTCGGCCTTCAGGATATTGAAGCGGTGATTGTCTCAACCTCAACGGACGCACATAAAGAGGCAACACTTGCTGCTCTGAATGCAGGGAAGGATGTTCTTGTTGAGAAGCCCATTGCGCGACAATATAGTGAAGCTGTTGAGATGGCCGAGGCATCAAAACAGTACAAATGCAAATTGATGGTTGGGATGAATCATCGGTTCAGACCGGATACGATGATCCTGAGAAGTTTTGTAACTGAAAAAGAACTAGGTAGGGTCTTTTATTTGAAGGGAGGCTGGCTAAGGAAGCGAAGCACGGATAGTGCCTGGGCTACACAGAAGGAAAAGTCGGGAGGTGGTGTATTGATGGATCTTGGCGTTGTTATGTTGGATATGGCATGCTGGACACTTGGGTATCCCGAAGTGCGTCGCGTAAGTGCCATGCACTTCAACCATAAGACCAAAAACGTCGAAGATACTTCAGTTGTATCGATGGCGATGAAAAATGGTACCATTGTCAACCTTGAAGTCAGCTGGTCAGCCTGCGTGCCAGAAGATGTATACTATTTCCACGCTTACGGGACCGAAGGGAGTGCGAGTCTGAATCCGCTCCGCATACACAAGGACCTCAACGGAAACATCGTTAACCTTGCTCCTGCAAAGATTGAATCGCCACAGCAGTTGTTTAAACGCTCGTACGAGAACGAGCTTAAACATTTCCTTGCTGCGGTGCGGAATATCCATCCGGTTATCTCTACTGCCGACGAGGCAGTACAACGAATGAAGATCATTGAGGCGGTGTACAAATCCGTGCGAACGGGTAAGGAAGTGGCCTTGTCGTAAATGTGCTGACCTGATTAAGAGAGTTGTTTTGTTGACGATGAATGAGACATCGTGGATTTCATCAGAGTCTACGATGTCTTTTCTACTTATGGATGTTTACTTATTCCAAACAGATTGAAGTGGCGGCTAAAAAGAAGGCTCATATTTACGACAAGCGTTTCATGATGAAGGCCCTAAAGTTGGCTAAGAAGGGGCTTGGCTTTGTAAGCCCGAACCCTCTTGTAGGGGCAGTGCTCGTAAAGAACAATCGTATTGTGGCGCAGGGTTATCACAAACGCTTTGGCGGACCTCATGCGGAAGTTGAATGTTTGAAACGATACCGCGGGAGCTACAAATCTACTTCACTCTACTTGAATTTGGAACCGTGCGCACATTATGGTAAAACGCCCCCTTGTGTGGATCAAATCATCAAGACGGGAATCAAACACGTCATAGTAGCAATGAAAGATCCAAATCCAAAAGTAGCCGGTCGTGGTATCAGGAAGCTTCGACAAGCGGGTATCAAGGTGATTGTTGGTGTTCTTGAACAAGAGGCACAGGAACTGAACAAGTGGTTTGTTCATCATATCACGGCTCGTATTCCTTTCATTCACCTGAAAATAGCGCAGACAATAAATGGGAGTATTGCGCGAAATGGTGGGGCTTCCAGATGGATTAGCTCTCAGCAATCTCGCACGATGGTTCATCAGTGGCGGGCACAACACGATGCTGTTCTGGTTGGTGCAGGAACTCTGAACATTGATGACCCATTTCTTTCAGTGAGGCTGGCAAAAGGGAGAAACCCTGATGTTGTCATATTAGATGGCAAATTGCGTTCAGCGATTCGCGCGCGAGTATTTGACAGTCGCGACAAACGCAGGATTTTTATTTGTACAAGTCAACGAGTTGCCGATCCAGGCACAAGAAGAAAACTCAAGGCCCTTGTAAAGCGTGGCGTGATTGTGTTGAGATTCCAGTCTGTTCGCAGCATCCTGCCATTGAGGAAAGTACTTGCTGAACTTTATCGCCACAATATTGGATCCATTCTTGTCGAAGGTGGAAGCTACGTGTTCAGTGAATTTCTTGCCCAGGGCCTTGTTAATCAGTTGAGCGTGTTTATTGCTCCGAGGGTTATGATTGACGGTGTTCCTGCCTTTCAGAGAAATATTCTTGAGGCATCCATAGCAAGCAAAACGAAATACCTGAAGAAGCTGCGGGCTCAAATAGTTGAGCGAGATGTGTTGATCCAGGGGTTTTTCTAAATAAGGGAATACAAAAATGTTTACAGGTATTGTGGAGGAAGTCGGCACCATTGCTACGATCCGAAAACTTGGTGGTGGTATTCGCTTTACCATCGAGGCTCCGGTTTCGGCAGCTCAACTTCATATAAACGATAGTGTTTCGGTTAATGGTGTTTGCCAAACGGCAATCATGAAAGTTGGGAACACATTCGATGTTGAAGCAGTCGAAGAAACGTTGCGCAAGACAACACTTGCCGATCTTGCTGCTGGATCGTCTGTGAATCTTGAACTTCCTCTTCGCCTGAACGATCGTCTTGGTGGGCATCTTGTACAGGGACATGTTGATGGTGTCGGGGTTGTACGATCAATGACCAGACTTCAACACAGTTGGCAGATTACGATAGTCATCCCAGAGGAATTCACCAAATATGTTATTCCAGTAGGCTCGATTGCGGTTGATGGCGTGAGCCTTACCGTTGCTTCCATATCAGGCTGTGAAATCCTGCTTTCAATTATTCCTCATACCCTTGAGAAAACAACATTCATGAAACTTGCAGAAAGATCAAGGGTAAACCTCGAGTTTGATCTCATCGGCAAATATATTGAACGGCTCCTCGAAGGGGGTCTGAACATGAATAAGAGTCAACTCTCAAAAGAAAAGCTTAAAGAGTGGGGGTATCAAGAGTAAGATTGTTCGTCTCCACCCGGAGTCTTGATTTATCTATGAAAATTCATTATGTTGGACTAGTCATTCTCTATTCATTCCAGAGGTAAGCATATGTTTGGATTCCTAATAGCCTTCGAAGTTCTTATCAGTGTGCTGCTTATTGTAGTGATCTTGATGCAATCAAGCAAGGGAGGAGGCCTGGCAGGAACGTTCGGTGGCGGTTCTGTTGGGATGGTGTTCGGTGTGCGCAGAACAGCGGATTTTCTTACGCGTGCGACTCAGGTACTTGCGGGATCATTTATTGTTCTCAGCGTTTTGATTAATTTGTTTTTTCTTCCTAGAGCGGGTAGCGCAAATTCTGAAAGTATTCTTCAGAAGGGTGCAGCGGGCCAGCCAGCAACGGCAGTTCCACAGTTGCCGCCACCGACACAGGCGCCGGCTACAACACCCGCGCCGGAAAAGTAGCTCTCTCTCAGAATTATTGTTTGCACCCATGGCTCAATCGGTAGAGCAACTGACTCTTAATCAGTGGGTTCCAGGTTCGAGTCCTGGTGGGTGCACAGCTTGATCAGAATGCCTAGGTTTTGAGTTCCTAGGCTTTTTTTTTGGGAAACCTTTGGGCCCCAACGAAACAGCAATGACATGTAGTGAATTGGGAACACTTGATCACCATACATCCATTGATGATGAATTTGATGGAGCAGTCCAGCATGCTGCGTTCATTGATCGTTCATCGTATGGCAGGATTGAAGTCACAGGAGCAGATAGACTTGATCTTCTCCATCGCCTTTCCACAAACGACTTGCTTGCGGCAAAGCCTGGACAGGTTGTCGGAACTGTCTTTACCACAGAGAAGGGGAAAGTGCTTGACTACGTCCAAGTGCTTATGAGAAACTCCTCGTTGCTTCTCCTGACTTCATCGGAAAACGAAGAAACATTCAAAAACTGGATTCAGAAATATACTATCATGGAAGACATTACATTGAAGTCGATAACTTCTTCAACTACAATGTATTCGTTCTTTGGACCCAAAGCTGCTGAAGTAGTTGGAAACATCTTTGATATACGGCTTAGCATGGGCTCTGTCATCGATACAAATTCACCGCTCGGTAGCGTAACTATAGCTTGTAAACAAGAGTTCAACACGGAGTTTGTCGTCGTTATTTGCTCAACCAATGAACTTTCTCAATCTAGAACTTATTTGTCAAAGCAGGCTGAAAGACACGGCGTGGTTGAGATGGGGAGCATGTCGTATGAGGCATTTCGAATCACCTGCGGTATTCCCGCGGGTGAAACTGAGATATCGAGTGCATTCAATCCCTTTGAAATCGGACTTAGACATGCTATTAGCTTTACAAAAGGCTGCTACATTGGACAAGAAGTTATTGCCAGACTCGATACATACCAGAAGGTTCATCGGGAACTTATGGGCCTGATTTTTGAGTCCAAGCCTGATTTGCACTTGCCAAGCCCAATACTCAATAGGGAAGGCATAGAAATCGGAGTAGCTACCAGCTGTGCTGAGACGCCAGTACACACGAGATTTGTTGGCCTTGGAGTTCTGAAAAGGGACTTGTCAAAAGAAAATGGTGTATTTCAAATTAGAAATCATGGGTCACTGATTAACTGTACGGTTTCACAGATTCCAATTCATATTTAGATAAACTAAAACTTCCGCAATCGAAAATCGAATGAAAGCCACTGTACTACAATCAGAGAAGGCGTATAAGAATTTGGAATTCCTAAATAGCCCTGATGCCCGTCTAATAAGGATGATGGCCGAGTTTATTGAACCGCAGCAACGGTTTCGTCGTGAGCGGATAAGAGACACTATTGTTTTTTTTGGCTCTGCACGAATAGTATCAAGAAAAAGAGCCGCCGCAAACCTAAAACAAGTACGCCGCGAAGTTTCCCTGGCAAAACGGCCAACCAAGCGACTCTTACAAGCCCTGCGCGGAGCACAGATACAGCTCGAAATGTCTCAATATTATGAAGACACAGTCGAGCTTGCCAGGCTCCTAACGCAATGGTCGAAAAAGCTGAAGGACTCAAACCGATTTGTCGTTTGCTCTGGAGGTGGGCCTGGAATAATGGAGGCTGCCAATAAGGGCGCATATCTTGCGAAAGGAAAGTCTGTCGGATTAAACATTAGTTTACCCTTTGAGCAATCGTCTAATTCATATATCTCGAAAGGACTTAACCTTGAATTTCATTACTTTTTTCTCAGGAAATTCTGGTTTGTCTACTTGGCGAAAGCGTTAGTGATTTTCCCGGGGGGGTTTGGAACGCTCGATGAATTGATGGAAGTGCTCACGCTGCTACAGACGAATAAAATCAAGAAGAAGATGACAGTCATCATTTACGGATCAGCGTACTGGAATAAGATCATGGACTTCCAGGCAATGGTCGAACATGGTGTGATTGAGAAGGGGGATTTGGAGCTGTTTAAGT
>JBGPGQ010000155.1:0-7382 GCA_041483995.1 Bacteroidota bacterium | reverse complement strand
CCGGAGGAGTGAACACGGCAACAACGAATGCAAGCGGTGTTGCTACAACAGTGGTCTTCACAGCGAACACCATTGCAGGATCATACAATGTTGCGGCGTCAGCAACAGGTACCGGGACAACAAGCTTTGCATTGACCAACACGGCAGGACCTCCGGCGAACATTGCTGCAACGGCAGGAACACCGCAAAGCACAACAGTAGGAACAGCGTTTGCCACGAACCTTGAAGCAACGGTAACAGATGCGTTTGGCAATCTGGTGGGCGGAGAGGTGGTCACGTTTACGGCTCCGGGTTCCGGCGCGAGTGGAACATTTGCGGGAGGCCTCAACACAGCAACGACGAACACAAGTGGTGTTGCTACGGCAGTAGTCTTTACCGCGAATGGTGTTGTGGGATCATACAATGTAGTCGCCTCAACATCGGCGCCGAACCGACTCAAATCGATTGGCAAGGTATCGCTACAGGCAGCAACCGCGACATTTGCATTGACCAATACCACGGGCCCACCTGCGAACATCGCAGCAATAGCAGGAACACCGCAGAGCGCAACAGTGGGAACCGCGTTTGCGACGAATCTGGAAGCAACCGTAACTGATGCGTTTGGGAATCCCGTGAGTGGTGCAACGGTAACGTTTGTACAGCCGGGCTCCGGTGCAAGTGGAACATTTGCCGGAGGGGTGAATACGGGAACGACGAATATCAGTGGTATTGCAGCCGCAGTGGTCTTTACGGCGAACACAACTGCAGGATCATACAATGTTACGGCCTCAACTCCGGGAACTGGAACGGCGAGCTTTGCATTGGCCAATACCGCGGGTCCTGCGGCAAACATCGCAGCCACAGCAGGAACACCGCAGAGCACAACAGTGGGAACCGCGTTTGCGACGAATCTGGAAGCAACAGTAACGGATGCATTTGGAAATCAGGTAAGTGGTACTACGGTAACATTTGTACAGCCCGGATCCGGTGCTAGTGGAGCGTTCGCAGGAGGAGTGAACACTGCAACAACAAACGGGAGTGGCATTGCCACGGCAGCAGTTTTTACAGCAAATGGAATTGTCGGATCGTACAGCGTTACGGCATCGGCTATCGGCACCGGAACGGTCAGCTTTTTGTTGACCAATACTGTTGGTCCGGCCGCCAACATCACTGCGACAGCAGGTACACCCCAGAGTGCAACGGTTGGAACCCCGTTCACGACAAATCTTGAGGCAACGGTAACAGATGCATTTGGCAATCTGGTCAGTGGAGAAGTGGTTACATTCACCGCGCCCGGTTCCGGCGCTGGTGGAACGTTTACAGGGGGCGTGAACACTGCAACCACAAACGGAAGCGGTGTTGCCACTGCGGTGGTCTTTACGGCAAACGGAATTGCCGGGCCGTACAATGTTACCGCGTCTATACCAGCACCGGCTAGGGCCAGTTCCGGTGGTAAGTTGCTCCGGCGAATGGCAACAGCGACATATGCGCTGACAAACACAGCAGGCCCGGCAGCAAACATCGCAGCGACGGCAGGTACACCGCAGAGTGCAACAGTCGGAACACCTTTTGCCACCAACCTTGAGGCAACGGTAACAGATGCGTTTGCCAATCCGGTGAGTGGTGCAACAGTGACGTTTGTTGTGCCGGGTTCAGGAGCGAGTGGAACATTTGCCGGAGGAGTAAGCACCGCAACGACGAACGGAAGTGGTGTAGCGACTGCAGTTGTCTTTACAGCCAATGGAACGGCAGGATTATATAACGTTACCGCCTCAGCACCGGGGACCGGAACAGCCACCTTTGCTTTGGCAAATATCGCAGGGACAGCAGCGAACATTGCTGCAACAGCCGGAACTCCGCAGAGCACAACAGTGGGAACAGTATTTGCAACGAATCTGCAAGCAACCGTAACGGACGCATCCGGTAACCCGATTGGCGGTGTTATAGTTTCATTTGCGGCGCCTGGCTCGGGTCCGAGCGGAACATTTGCCGGAGGGGTGAACACAGCGACGACAAATAGCAGCGGTATTGCAACGGCAGTCGTCTTTACCGCAAACGCTCTCGTTGGATCGTATAATGTTGTGGCATCAGCATCCGGTACTGGAACAGCCAACTTTGCACTAACCAACACCGTGGGGGTAGCAGCGAATATTGCAATTGCGGCGGGTGGGACGCAGAGTGCAAATATAGGTGCAGCATTCCCAACTCATTTCGCGGCGAGGGTAACGGATGCGTTTGGCAATTCGGTGAGCGGCATGACCGTAACATTCACCGCTCCGACTTCAGGAGCAAGCGGGACATTCGCCGGTGGGGTAACCACTGCCGCTGCGACGACCAATGGCAGTGGTGTGGCTACTGCGGGAGTTTTTACAGCGAACAATATTCCCGGATCCTACATTGTTAGTGCGTCAGCGCCTGGGGCTGGCTCAGTCAGCTTCGCCCTGACAAACATACCCGTTGTTTCAATTACGGCATCTGCGGGTGCCCATGGGGTAATAACGCCGTCTGGAGTAATCACTGTAGCCTTTGGTTCGAACAAGACATTTACCATCGCGCAGCTTCCAGGGTATCACATTGATAGCGTGTTTGTCGATGCTGCGTATGTTGGAGCAATTTCCAGTTACACCTTTTTCAATGTGACAACGAATCATGCGATCTCGGCAAAGTTCGCCATCAATGTCTTTAGCATTGTTGCGACTGCAGATTCAAACGGAAGCATTTCCCCATCAGGATCCGTGAGTGTGAATTTCGGTGACAGCAGGACATTTGCCCTGATTCCTATCCCCGGGTACAGTGTTCTTGACGTGCTTGTTGACGGAAGCTCCGTAGGTCCGGTCTACAATTATAGTTTCTTGAGTGTTGTTGCAAACCACACCATTTCGGTATCGTTTGCTCGCTTCTATCTTACAATCACGCCTGATACAATGGTGAGCAAGAACCCTGCAACAGGAAGATTCTTGAAGTCGATCAGACGTGGACGAGGATTCCCGAACTGGGCCAATCTCATGGAAGAAACAGTTGTTCAGGGAGGTTTCCAGCCGGCATCAACAGAGAGTGATAGCGCGGGTGGAATGCTCGTTGGTCGGTCGTTTATGTACCGAGGCTTCCCAAGTCTTATTGACCCTCGTTGGAAGGTGCTCAAGGATTCTGCATTGGTACATGCCTGGGTACGACTCACAAAATGGAGTTTCAAAGGAAGCATGGGGACGGCGTACAACTACCTCCAGAAGACGCTTGAAGATCAAACAGGGCGGAATTTCCTGAGACCGCGTGGCCTTGACTCTACCGTACTGGCACTTTCCATGACCCGACGGATGTTACATGGGCAGTATACAGTTTTGCCTCCGAAGAAGCACAACAATGTTCTGTTCTCGGAACTCGTGGCATTGAAATTCAATATTGCAACGAGTGCCCTGGGAAAAACCCCGGCGGGCTTCGGAGATCTTATCTTCGATGTGGACGGAAATCTCTGTGATGAGCTTCCCATTATTGCCATCGCTGCGAAAGCCGATTCAGCGCTCACAAATTGGCGTACAACATCTTTTGTGGACTACGACAGCCTCTACAGCGCAATCTATCGGATCAATAGGGCATTTCTTGCACCACTCGACACCATTTTCTTTACCACGGGCGGGCAATTGCTCGCCAGGGGTCATGTATTGCTGGATGGAATTGGTTTCCTGAAAGCTCCACCCGGTTCGTTCAGGCCGACCCAGATAACCCCGACGTCGACCCTTACTGAAGCTCCGCCGGAATTCGAAGAAGATCAGTTTGAAGAAAGTGAGATTCCGACGGCAGCCAGGCTCTACCAGAATTTCCCCAATCCATTCAATCCCACAACCACTGTCAGCTTCCGGTTGCGCGGGCAGTCCCTCGTTACACTGAATGTCTTCAATATCCTCGGACAGCATGTAGCGACTTTACTGGATGGAGAAGAAATGGGTGAAGGTTATCAAACTGTCGACTTTGCCGCCAACGGACTTGCCTCAGGAGTGTACTTCTATCAGATTGATGTCCAGAACACTGAAGATGACATTGACCGAACCGTTGAAACGCGGAAGATGCTTTTGATCAGGTAGTGTGAACGGCCTATCCTGTTGGAACGCACGGAGGGGCAGTTGTCCCTCCGTTGCTTTATTGAGGTAACGATCTTGCGAGCTCACGCACAGGTCTGTAAGTATCCGTACAAGCCCTTTGATTACCATATTTGTGGTATTGTTTGTTTTGCAGACTATATCTATCTATTCATAAGCGTTCTGTGTAATATTTTTTCTATCATCTGTCGACACTCAACTCACCTGCATGGAAGTCTCAATGAAACATTGGAATGTAATGAAGGGATTGGTTACCCTGAGAACATTTGTTGCCTTGCTGCTCATTGGATTCACGTTGTCCTCGGCTCAGCAGAAGTCCGGTGGTATCACTGGCATGCCAGGCGGCCAGCCTATCACGCCCACCGTCATGAAGTTCAGCGATCTCCCGGTTCTCAAGATTCCCTATGAAGGGCCCGAATATGAGTTGCCGGAAGTGGAGCCACCCGAAACAGAACCATTTCCAGCTCCGAACGCTTCACAGCTCGCACACGTTACTCTCGATTCAAATAGTGCGACGGGTTTCCTCTCGCCGTTTGCCCCGAACGTCGGAACCGGATTCGAAGGTGTAACACAAGCCGGACCTATTCCTTCGGAACCACAGCCTGCCGTGGGTCCAAATCATGTAGTCGTTCTTGGGAATATTAGTATCATTGTCTACAATAAGGATGGGAGCAGTCGTACCGAGGTTACGCAAGCTTCGTTCTTTGGTATTCCCGCGGCCGAGGGTCCGGGCTTTGACTCGAAATGCTACTATGACGCGCGAAGGGGCCGGTTTGTACTCCTTGCGGAAACGAAGACGAATTCTCCCGCCCTGAACAAATACTACCTTGCAATCTCGCAGACGTCCGATGCGCGCGGGTCGTGGTACATTTATAACTTCGACATGACGATGGATGGAACGACACCGACCAACAACTGGAGCGATTTCCCGGGTCTCGGAGTCAGTGAGGACAAGATTGTCATGAGCGGGCAACAATTCACTTTTCCTTCACCAAGCCAGATATACCAATATCAGAAACTGCGCGTCATCGATAGGGCCCTTGCCTACAGTGGCGGTTCAGTTACCTACATCGACTTTGTGAATTTCTCCGGCCAGGTATTTGTAACAAAACCCGGCCGGAACATCGGCGCTGATTCCACCATTCATGTTCTGGCAACCCAGTTTGCCGGAGGAACCATTGTTACCTATTTCGAGATTACCGGATCCCCGTCAAGCCCTGTACTCTCGTCCGCGTTTCCGGTAACAGTCCAGTCCTACGGTGCTGTTGTGACGGCAAAAGGGGGTAGCAGCACAAATTCTGTTAATACGGGTGATGCGCGGACACCGGATTTCTTTGTCAGAGCCGGCATCCTGCACATTGCGTGGCACTTTGGAATTAATTTTGGCAGTGGAACTGTGGATGCGATCCGATACCTGAAACTGCGTACGAGTGACCGTGTGGTATTGACCGATGAAACATTCGGAGCTGATGGCATTTATTATTACTATCCAATGGTCTGTGCTGACTCGGTCGGAACAACATTCTTCGGCTTTGGCCGTTCGAGTGCTTCGGAATTCCCATCGTCATATGTTTCAGGTAAACGCCGTTCCGATGCTGCCATTCAGGCAAGTATTCTGGCGAAAGCCGGTACGGCTGTCACCACCCAGTCTCGTTGGGGTGACTTTACCGGAATTGACATGGACGAGACTGTCTTTGGGCCTGGCGGCTCAACTGCCTGGTATTCCGGTCAGTGGACGAAGGGAACTAATACATTTGGGACCTGGGCTACACAGTTGACATTCCCGTACAACAGAATCAATGGCCAGGTGTTACTCGATGGAGATGGGAACGCGGGCACCACGAACGATCGAACGCCACTCGCCGGTTGGATCGTGACATTGAAACAGGGTGCATCAGTGCTGTCAACTTCCGTGAGCGATGTGGCAGGCTCCTATGCTTTTGGTTACATGGACACCGGCACATACGATGTTATCTTGACCCAGCACGCCGGTACAACGACCCCACTTGACGCAATACCTGGAACCGGGGGAACGTCACAGGTTAAACTTGACAGCTTGAGAATTCGCATTGTTGTTACTGCCGGGGTCTCGGCACAAATTTCGACAGGGAATCTGTTTCTTCAAAAGTCTCAATCCGGATCCATTGCTGTCACATCGCCGAACGGTGGTGAGAGTTGGCCGATTGGATCGGTGCAGACGATCCAGTGGGCTGCATCCGGGGTTTCAGGTAATGTGAAGATCGATCTCTCCCGCGACGGGGGAACATCATTTTCAGAAACGCTTTTTCCCACTACTCCCAATGACAGCTTGCAAGCCTGGACGGCGACAGGTCCTGTCAGCTCAACCGTTCGTGTCAGAGTCTCAAGTGTTGTTGATCCGACGGTGCGGGACAGCAGCAATGCAAATTTCTCCATTGTTCAGCCAAGTGTTGGTGTCACCGTCCCCAATGGGGGAGAGGCGTGGGCAATTGGTTCGTCGCACTCAATTCAATGGTCTTCTGCGAACATTCCGGGAAAGGTCAAGGTTCTGCTTTCGCGCAACGGAGGTTCCACATTCCCGGAAGTGCTGTTTGATAGCACAGACAATGATAGTTCCCAGAATTGGATCGTAACAGGTCCGGCGAGCGCGACTGCGAGAATCCGTATCTCAAGTATTGCCATTCCGGGTGTTGCAGATACGAGCAACGCTAATTTTAGCATTGGGCAGCCGGCTATCACGGTGACAGCGCCGAACGGCGGGGAGACGTGGCACGTGGATTCCACACAGACCATACGGTGGACACCGGCATTTATGACGGGGAATGTGAAGATCGAACTTTCCCGGAACGGCGGATCGAGTTATCAAGCGCTATTCGTGAGTACACCGAACGATAGTTCTGAAATCTGGCCAGTGACTTCCCCTGCCACCACACAAGGGCGCATACGAATTTCCAGTGTCAGCGATACGTCGGTAGCGGATGTGAGCAATGGTAATTTCACGATCATGCAAGATGCGGCCGTGAGTTTTTCAGTGCTCGGAGATTGGAACATGCTCTCCGTGCCGTTGACTGTCCCTGATTTGCGGAAAACCCATGTGTTCCCCGGGTCGAATTCCAGTGCCTACGCGTTTCACTCATCTGCCGGCTATGTCACTCGAGACACCCTTCAGTACGCGGAAGGCTACTGGCTGAAGTATCCTTCTTCACAAGTTTTAACGCTTGATGGTGAGGCACGCACTATCGATACGATTTATGTTCTGCCAGGCTGGAACATGATTGGCTCCATAAGCAGCCCTGTTGCCATTGATAGCATCGAGCAAATTCCTTCCGG
>JBGPGQ010000154.1:0-7423 GCA_041483995.1 Bacteroidota bacterium | reverse complement strand
GGTGGTCTGAACCGTATCGACCGCTCGCCACTCGGCAGGACAATGAGTCCCTTCTCCAAACACTTTTTTCGAATCTTGGTTCTCGTATCAGCATCCGGCAAGTCGAAGGCAGCAAATAGGCCAAGGCCGCGAGCATTTGAAACCAGACTCGGGAAATCACTTGCCAGCCGAACAAGACCCGCTAACAGATGCTCCCCGGTCACGCGGGCGTTTTCCACAAGGTTTTCCTCATCGATAATTTCCAGGTAGCGTTGCGCACGTACCATGTCAGTAAGGTTGCCACCCCATGTTGAATTAATCCGGCCGGAAACTGCAAAGACGTTATCCTTTACTTCGTCAATCCGAGTACTGCAAAGGAACCCACAGACCTGCATTTTCTTCCCGAAACAAATCATATCGGGGTTGACGAAATGCTGATGGGCCCACATTTTCCCCGTCAAGCCGATACCCGTCTGCACTTCATCAAGAATCAGCATCACATCATTTTCATCTGCAAGCTGACGAAGGGCGAGGAAAAATTCTTTCCGGAAATGATTATCGCCTCCCTCCCCCTGTATCGGTTCAAGAATGATGGCAGCAATGTCGTCTTTGTTGAGGCGAAACGCCTCTTTGATTTGATTGATACTTTCCTCCTCGTCACGCCGGACGCGGGAAAGGTTTTGCTCATTCAAGGGAAATCGTATGCTTGGATTGGGTATCCGGGGCCATGAAAATTTCGGGTAGAAATCGGTCTTCACGGGATCCGTGTTTGTGAGTGAAAGCGTGTACCCTGATCGTCCGTGAAAGGCCTGCGTGAAATGGATAATCTTCGTCCCGCGTTCTTCCTTGTATCCCTTTGTAAAATTCTTCCGGATTTTCCAATCGAACGCCGCCTTCAACGCGTTCTCCACTCCAAGAGCACCCCCTTCAACAAAAAAAACATGTGGAAGATATGCCGGAATCGCAACGCGGGCAAACGTATTGAGGAACTCAGCTTGTTCAGCGGTATAAATATCTGAATTCGACGGCTTGTTGACAGCAACACGGGCCAGTTTTTCTAGGAACTCCGGCGTTGTCATTTTCGGATGGTTCAGCCCTACCGGTGATGAAGCCACAAACGTGAAGAAATCCAGGTACTGTTTTCCATCTTTTGCATTGACAATAAAAGAACCCTTGCTTTTTTGCAGGTCGACGACAATATCGAACCCATCGACAAGCATGTGCCTCGCCAGTATGGGAAGCACGTCATTCGGATTGATCGAGTGTCTGTTGAGCAACGGTTTCATCTGAACTGATTGAACTGTTGACATGATAATTCTCCTTTGAATGTATTCTCTGTTAGAACTGCCAGAGGGCAGTAGTGGTCGGGCCGCTGGAAACCACAGAGAAGACTCAGAAGAATTCCTGGTGTTCGAAGAAGGATATGATATGGAGTTTGGTTTGTAGCATGGTTATTCGCGCACTCCAATCCTATTGATAGTTATCGATCTGTGCGCGTTGTAACCCACCGCTATAGTCAATGTAGACTGTTTTCCATTCCGAGAAGAATTCAAATACAGTCCAGCCGCCTTCACGGTGACCGTTGCCGGTTTGCTTTACTCCACCGAAGGGCATGTGCGCTTCCGCGCCAATTGTCGGTGCGTTAATATAGGTTATGCCTGCCTTGATGTCTCTGATCGCGCGAAACGCCGCGTCAATGTCCTTGGTGTACACAGCAGATGAGAGACCGTAAACGGTGTCGTTCAGTATTCTAATTCCCTCGTCGAGTGATTTTGTTTTAATCACGGAAAGAACCGGACCGAATATTTCCTCTTTCGCAATTCGGTGGTCAGGTTTCACATCTGCAAATACTGTCGGTTTGTAGAACCAGCCGTTTGCGAGATCAGATTCCTTGGGAATCTCGCCTCCGGTCACGATGCGTGCTCCTTGCTGCAACCCGATTTCTACATAGCTCTGCACTGTCTTTCTCTGACCCTCATTCACACAGGGGCCGACTTCCACTCCCTGTTTCAGTCCATCACCCAATTTCAGCATGGCAACACGCTTGGCAAGCATTTCAAGAAACACGTCGTGAATTTTCTCTTGAAGAATAAGCCGGCTCGTGGCTGTACAACGCTGCCCCGTGGTTCCAAAAGCGCCCCACAGAACTCCATCCAATGCAAGTTCAAGATTCGCATCATTCATTACAAGCTGGGCATTTTTCCCCCCCAACTCAAGAGAGACTCGCTTGAGAGTGTTGCTGGCAACTTCGGAAATCTTCTTTCCCACGCTGGTTGAACCCGTGAAGCTGATGAGGTCAACATCAGGATGGCTGACAATACTCATCCCCACGTCGCCGCCGCCACCGTGAACGATATTAATGACTCCATCAGGCACGCCTGCCTCAACCAATATTTCGACCAGCGAAGTAGCAGACGCCGGAGTATCGGATGCAGGCTTGAACACAACTGTGTTACCACAGAGAAGCGCGGGAAAGATCTTCCAGGTCGGAATCGCCATGGGAAAATTCCACGGCGTTACAATCCCGGCGACACCGATCGGAACACGAATCGCCATGTTAAATTTATTCTCAAGCTCGGATGGAACTGTGTGCCCGAATAGTCTCCGACCTTCACTCGCTGCATAGTAGGCAGTATCAATTCCCTCTTGCACATCGCCACGAGTCTCAGCAAGAACTTTCCCCATCTCCCTGGTCATTTGACGGGCAAGTTCCTCCTTGCGTGCAACCATCAGGTCACCCACTTTGCGGAGAATATCACCCCGTTTGGGAGCGGGAACAAGCCGCCATTTCTCAAACGCCACACGCGCTGCACGTACTGCTTCCTCAACATCCTCTTTCCCGGATTTCGGAAAAATCCCCACGACCTCGTCCCACCTTGCCGGATTGCGGTTCTCAAACGTCTGGCCCGACTTTGCGTCGACCCATTTTCCGTTGATAAAATTCTGAAACTTCTTTGTCATGTCTTACCCTTTGTGATTACCTACGCCAGTCCTGCCCGTTGAAATATGTATTCCACATTACGTATGCTTTTCCGGGTATCGAACAACTCGTCAATTTCAGCACCCGACAGCGTCTTGACAACGTCGCTGTCTCCTTTCAATACTTGTTTGAAATCCTTGCCCGATTCCCACACGTCCATTGCCGCTGTTTGAACAACTCGATACGCATCCTCTCGCTTCATACCCTTCGTAGTTAATGCAAGAAGAATAGACTGAGAAAAAATAAGGCCATGTGTTTTATTGAGATTACTCTTCATGTTCTCCGGGTAGACAAGCAACGTATCGATAACATCCGCAAGCTGTGCAAGCATGTAATCGAGAAGTATGCAACTGTCAGGAACCACTACCCGCTCAACTGACGAATGCGTTATGTCCCGTTCATGCCAGAGCGCTACGTTCTCCATGGCCGCAAGCGCGTTCCCTCGCAGAACACGGGAAAGGCCTGCGATGCGCTCGCACGTGATCGGGTTCCGCTTGTGTGGCATCGCCGAGGATCCCTTCTGTCCTTTGGAGAAATATTCTTCGGCCTCGAGCACTTCAGTCTTTTGTAGATGACGAATCTCCGTCGCAAACTTCTCCAAAGAGCTTCCAATGAGAGCAAGCGTTGACATAAATTCTGCATGACGATCGCGCTGGAGGATTTGCGTCGAAACAGGCGCCGGAGTTAATCCCAGCTTCTTGCACACGTATTCTTCCACCTTTGGACTCAAGTGTTCGAATGTTCCAACAGCACCGGAAATCTGGCCAACCGAAATCCGCTTCACCGCTGCCTGAAGACGATCGATGTTCCGTTTTGTCTCATCATACCAGAGCGCAAGTTTCAGGCCGAATGTTGTCGGTTCAGCATGGATCCCGTGCGTCCTGCCAACCATGATCGTGGTTTTGAATTCCTTCGCCCTCCGAGCAAGAATTTCCACAAGCCGTTTCAAGTCATCGAGCAGAAGTTCCCCGGACTGTTTCATCTGCACCGAGAGGCATGTGTCGAGCACATCCGACGATGTCATCCCAAGGTGGATGAAACGGGATTCGGGGCCGACATATTCCCCAACATTGGTCAGGAAAGCTATCACGTCGTGCTTGACCTCTCTCTCAATCTCATCAATCCTGGTAACATTAAACGCGGCCTTCTCCCTGATTTTTCTGACCGCTTCCCCGGGAATGACACCCAGGTCAGCTTGTGCTTCACAGGCAAGCAGCTCAATTTCCAGCCAGATCTGAAACCTGTTCTGGTCCTCCCAAATCTTGCCCATCACTGGGCGAGTGTATCGCTCTATCAATCTTCCTCACTTATCAACTACGTTGATCTTTTCTCTAACTTCAGCTTAAACTCCACAACCCGTTTTTCTCTCCACACTTTCATTTTCAGAACATCACCAACTCTTGCATCGTTTACAATCGAAACCATACCGTCCTGATCAGCAATCCGCTCACCGTTGACTTCCTGGATGATATCACCGGCTTTAAAGCCCGCTTTATCAGCCGGACTTCCGCGTTTCACGTCACTGATAATCACACCTTCAACCTTTTCAAGTCCGAAATAACTGGCAACCCGATTATCAACACTTTGAATTTCCAGACCCGTCCAATATTCACGCTCGATCTTTCCGCTCTTTTTTAATTCGGCGACAACATTTTTTACCTTGTTAATCGGTATTGCAAATCCAAGACCGATATTTCCCTGGTTCGGTGTATAGATTACTGCATTGACGCCAATGACCTCTCCTGCGCTATTGAGGAGCGGCCCACCGCTGTTTCCTGAGTTGATAGCCGCGTCTGTCTGGATCATGCCCCGGTATATGCGTCCCTCCTGTGCACGAAGGTTCATTCCCGTAGCACTGACCACACCGACGGTCACGGTGGGTTTGTCGCTGATATCAAACAGGCCGAACGGATTTCCGAATGCAATCACCCACTCGCCGGTGATAACGTCATCCGAATTGCCCAGCTTGACGAATGGGAGATTCTTGTCATCGATTTTTAGAAGAGCTATGTCAGAAACCTGATCAGTTCCGACCAATTCAGCCTTGTACTTCTGACCACCGGAAAGTGTAATAGTGATCTCCTTCGCATTTCCCGCCACATGATCATTCGTCAGAATGTATCCATCAGGCGATATCAGAAAGCCTGAGCCTAATTCCTGCACCTGTTGGGTATATGTTCGATCTCCAAAAAATTGCCGGAAGAACGGATCATTGCCCCAGGGATTCCACTGGCGGTACTGGCGGACTTCGATCACGTTGATGCCCACGATTGCCGGGCTTGCGGAGGCAACAGTCCGCGTAATTGCATTGCGACGTGAATTACTGATCCCGTCATCAATTGAATCCCGCATCTGCTCCGTATAGACTGCCTTTTGCACACCCTGGATCGGCTCGTCTTGTTGTGTCGCGGTCGTACCGATGTCATCATGTCTCGAATGACCAATACTGTACCCTACAAGGCCGCCGCCAACAAACGGTAACAACAATACAATACCGATCACAAGTGATCGCCTTTTCATTATCACACCTTTCGCTGATTCTTTCGCACCAACGCCCGCTTCGCAGCCTTCACAATACCGTCCTTTGCAATTCCATATTTTTGCATCAGTTCCACCCCTTTTCCGGATTCCCCAAATGTGTCGTTAACGGCGACAAACTCCTGAATGGTCGGGAGGACTTGAGCGATATACTCTGCCACTGCACTCCCAAGCCCACAATGGATTTGATGATCTTCAGCGGTAACAATTGCCCCGGTTTCCGTTGCCGCCTTAAGAAGTGTTTGTTTGTCAAGCGGTTTGATCGTGTGCATATTGATCACGCGGGCAGAGATATTTTCGGTGGCAAGAGCCTCGGCAGCCTGAATGGATTCCCATACTTGCATTCCCGAAGCAACAATTGTAACGTCCTTTCCTTCGACCAGGGTGTTCGCTTTTCCGATCTCGAACGGCGTTGATTCGTCGGTAAACATCGGCGTATTGTCTCGAAAGAAACGAATATAGACAGGACCCTTCGTAATGGAAAGAGACTGCTTGACTGCTCTCTTGGTTTCAAGATAGTCGCATGGTGAGATGACTGTCATGTGCGGCAGGACTCGCATCAGAGCCACGTCCTCGAGCGATTGATGTGTCGCTCCATCAGGACCGACTGTGATCCCGCAGTGCGAAGCACAGATTTTCACCGGAATTTCGCTGTATGCAAGAGTCTGGCGAATCTGGTCGAAAGGACGGCCCGCCGCGAATTCGCCGTACGCAGAGGCAAATGCAATTTTTCCCGCAAGCGTAAGTCCGGCCGCGATTCCCATCATGTCTGCTTCAGCCACTCCCACAGAAAAAAATCTGTCCGGATATGCCTTGGCAAACGCATCCACCTTTACTGAACCACTCACATCGCCGCCCAGAACCACGACATTCGGATTCTCTTTTCCCAATTCCATCAGAGCGTCGGAAAAACCCTGGCGCGTTGCTTTTTCACCTTTACTCTCAATTCTGTTCATTTCGCGACCTCGGCGAGCTGTTTTTCCCATTCGAACTCAATGAAGTCTCCAAACTTTGTCGGAGCAATTTCGTTGAGTGCCTGCTTCCCCTGTTCAATGCTGGGCGGAACACCATGCCAGCGGTAATCATCCTCCATAAACGAAACACCTTTACCCATAAACGTCTTTGCAATAATTACGGAAGGCTTGCCCTTAAAGTTTCTTGCAGCCTCCGCGGCATCCAAGAATTCCTTCACATTATTTCCATCACACTGGATAACATTCCAGCGGAATGCCCTCCATTTATCAGCAAGTGGCTCAAGCTCCATCACTTTGTCAGTGCGGTTATCAATCTGGCAGAAATTGCGATCGACAACCGCCGTAAGATTGTCGAGGTTGTAATGCCCCGCCGACATGATTCCTTCCCAGACCTGCCCTTCATCCAATTCTCCATCGCCGTGCAGAACAATCACGCGATTGGGTTTCTTGTCCATTCGTAGCCCAAGCGCACAGCCGACAGCAATGGACATGCCCTGACCCAGCGATCCGGATGCGATCTCAATGCCGGGCAATCCATGCGTGTACCAGGGAGCCGGATGTCCATGCAAACGTGTATTGAGCTTGCGGAGAGTGTTCATCTCGCTGATCGGGTAGAAGCCGGCGCGGCCAAGCGCTGCGTACCAGACGGGAGCAAGATGTCCGGCAGAAAGGAAGAAGAAGTCACGTTCAGGCAACGTGGGATTCTTGGGATCGTATTTCAAAATATTGAAATACAAGCAGGAGAAAATATCAGCCAGCCCAAGAGGTCCGCCTGAATGCCCTGATTGGGAGATCATCAGCATCTTGATGATGTCCCTCCTGATCTGGCGCGCCATTTCCTGGAGCTCCGCTACTTCAAATTTATGATGATTTAGACCAGCCATTAGAGTTTCCTTGATGAATCGTCGTTGTTCTGTTTTTTTGACTTCACAAATTCACGAACAGGCTCAAT
>JBGPGQ010000153.1:0-7495 GCA_041483995.1 Bacteroidota bacterium | reverse complement strand
GGCGGGTCATGATTTCTGTTGCGGGTTTGATGAGTCCGTCAGAAATAGCAAGCATTCGGTACAACGTTACGTCGATTGACCAGACGCCACCTCACGGGCTCGTGCATGAGCCGGTTATCGACGCAAAAGGAAATGGAACTCTGCCCGGACGGATCAGCGAGAAGGGACTATACAATTTCGAGGCTTCCGCTACCGTAGTGCGCGATATTCCCACAGACATCCCGGAAGCGGTGCGTGAGGCAATCAACAGGTTGCACGGTGACAAGATTTCCCTGAAGAGCAACACTGTGAACTTTGCAGTGATGGTTGAAGGAAAGAAAACTATCGACCCGGCATTGACCCTGAGTATTGAACCGCCCGTTGAGGACAAATGGATTCTCGGTGTACCATACACCAAGAACATTTATGTCGGGGGGCCTGCTCCCGAGCTTGTGACGTTCAACTGTTCCGACAAGAGGTTTACGATCAACAAGGACGCGGGAAAGATCCAACTACATTGGTCGCAGCCCATCTCCGGCCTGACCCGTATTGTGGTCACAGCAAATGCAAATCGTGATTTGGGGGACCTGGATGTTGCTGAAGCGAAGTTCTCCATCGAAGTCGGCCCACCAGTCTGGCAGCCCGAACCACACCCGATTGCGTATAACCGGGTCACGTACAAGTTCGAAAGCATACTCAGGGGGCTTAACCCAGGCGACTACACGATCCAGGTACTCGCAAACAAGGCTGAATTGAAAGCAACAGTTTCACCCAATCAATTCCCGTATGAAGTGAGGCCGGACCCTTCGTGGAAGACCATGACATTCAGGGCAATGGGCCACGCGGCTATGTTGAAGGAATTCGAGGTCCCCGTCAAAGAACCGCCACCGCCTCAAATCAGATGGCGGGGAGAGAACCACGAGGGGAACGATCACGTCATACAATTTTATTGCGAAGACGTGGACGGTGGTGATGTGAGTGTGAACTTTAATATCGTTCAGCCGCAGGGTGTGAAAGCCGTGATGAATCCTCCTCGACGCGGGAAATCGTTCACCATAACAATCAAGGATGTGGGGAGTATACGGGAAAGCCATATAGAATTGTCGGTCACCGCAATCGGGATTGGTGGAGCTTCGAAGACCCCCGCACGAACTGTCGTTGTGAAATAAGGTTCACGTGAAATTATTGAGGATGATGCAGATGGCGTTTGTCTCTCGCGCACTTTTACTGTTGCTGTTGCCGGTATGTATGTTCACGTCAGCGTCACAGACGCAGAAGACTGACCGCGCGGATACTTTGCGGACGCTCCGCATGCAGATCAATCAACTCTACAATGCGCTGGACAAGGTGGACAGGAAGGACTTTAACTTCACGCGCATGCGAGCGTGGTGGATCGGGGACCCGGACCTTGAAGATACGTTGCGGTGGGTGTATACCCGTATGACACAGGATTCGACATTGTTGGGTAATGAGATTGAAGGCAAAGCACCATTCTACGTCATTGCCACTCCTCCACCGGACAACGACATCGTGGCATTGTATTCGGGCAAGAATATCCTGAAAGGAAAGTTGCTCCGCTCCCTGCTCAGTGCCAAACCGGGGTGGGAGCTGTACGCCCGTGTGATAGTGAGTCGTACGCTCGCTCAGGAAATAGACCTTGTCGATAACGATTTCTTCATTCAAAACAACTTTGTTACAGTCAATGAGTTGAGGAAAGACAGTCTCAGGACATTGTTTACGAGGTACATGATCAACGGTGTTAACCTTGACAGCGCTACTGTTGTCTCGCTGCGACTGTTCGACGATGCAGGCATCCGGTTCGGCAGGCGGTGGGGTACCGAAATCCGGATCGGCGATGACGAGACCGGCTACCCGTTCTGGAAATCGGGGAACCTGACGCTCTTTCTCCTTTACAGAGCAGTGAAGATCGGTGCACATGTTCCCTTTGCGGGCGGTAGAAATCCAGGCGGAACACTTGCTGAACTCTGGACACCCCGGCGCCTCGACGGAACATATGGCTTCACTACCGAGTTTGATTTTGTCAACATCGGCGGGTCCTTCATCTTCGGTCTTAGGCGCACTGATATCGACGGAACGTACGTCAACCCCGACAGCATCACCACCATACGCAACTTGAGCCAGCTCTGGTATTCCAACTTCATCAGCGACGATGCCAACATCAACGTGTTCCGCTACAAGATCGGCATGGGCGTCCACCAGATCGGGCACGATTTTGTACGAAAGGACTCTCTCGGCGTTCCATACGACGCTCAAACCTCGCTTCCGCCGACGACCTATGTCAGTCCATACATTAGCCTGGAATATGTAAACCAGGAAGCAGAGAGGTTTGGCGCTTCAATCCAATACTACGGTGAATGGGTTTCAGGAAGCGCATGGCTCGAACTCATTCCAAACCACCTACGGCTCGAAGTAAAAGCCGGAGCGCCGGTATTCCGGACGCGTCGCTACTGGGAATCGACCCATTTCCTCATGCTCAGCATTCCCATTGCATTCAGTCTCAATGGAGGGAAATAAGCCATGAATCGAGTGCATATGCTGATATTCGCGACAACCTCCCTGCTCATGCTGCCATTCACAGGCATTGCACAGCAACAGGACTCCGTGAGAATTTTGAAGGACGAGCTACAGTCTTTACACCGGGTATTCGAAACCCTGAATGCCGTCGACACTCTGTATATCCCATTCTTCCCCAGATGGTACGTTCATGATCGGGAGATTGCGCTCCGTATCCAAAAGAGTTTCACGAACCATAACATTCCGTTTGACGAAAACGACCCGGTCTGCATCATCGCGACTCTCGACCAACAGGACATTGCAGATATTACAATCGGGAAAGCACGATTTGGCAGAATGTATGCGAAGTTCGTCCTCGCCCGCGATCTCTATCACACAATTCTTGAGCGAAAGTACGAATACACGGTTGAAATACCAGCAGGGTACAAATAAGAATCAAGGGATCTATGCTGCTGCTCAAGAAAATAAAAAAGCTCGGGGGGGATGCCGGGCTTTCTGATGCTTGTTACATTGTTACAAATAATCTATTTTAGCAGCAGGAGCCTTTTAACATCGCTTGATGATCCCGCGTTCAATCTATAGAAATACATGCCGCTCGGCAGCTTGCTCGCGTCAAATGTCGCTTCATGATATCCTGCCGGAATAATTCCATCCTCAAGAGTAGCAACCTCTTCCCCCACTACATTGTAAACAGTCAACAACACGCGTGAATCAGCAGCCAGGTCGTAGCCGATTCTTGTGGTTGGATTGAATGGATTGGGAAAGTTTTGATGCAAACGATCCGCAATCGGAGTTCGGGTGGTCATCTTCAGAAGGTAATCGAGATGACCTGTTGTATCCGTAATATTAGTGTTCAGCATATTCACATAAGCATTCACCTTGGTCACCGGGTTGGTGGGAGAGTTTTTCCATTGAACACCGGGAAACTTTGTGGTGAATGCGACACTACTGCTGATATGAAAACGTCCCACTCTTTTCCCGAATGAAGGAGGAATGATGGTTCCATTTCCTGTTCCGGGGGGTATCCTTGGATTGATTCTTAACTCGTTGCCGCTCACTGACATTCCCGACGGTTGCTGAGGTGTGTTGAGTTCTGAACTCCCGGCATTCACCGAAATGGTCACCGACCCAGTCGTAAGCCCGGCATCGAACGTCATGATGGGTTGTAACGTAGCAAGCTCAAACGGGATTTCTCCCGTTCGGACGATATAAATATCGAATTCGTATGCGCTGCTACTGACGAGAACGCCGTGGCTCAGTATAAGTTGATATGAAGGGTTCTGAGCAAAGACCTCCTGGGAGAAAACTACCATGATCAACACTAAGAAAAAACGTTTCATACACCCCCCATTTTGTAGATAAATCAATATTTTCGCTTGCATCCCTATGTTGCTCGTTATGGTACTCGAATAACACTCCAACAAGATGCCACTTCTTCCACGAGGTGACAAAGCCGCAGAAGTTGCGTATTTGATTGATTAAGAAGGAAAAACTGAGGGTGCTGATTGGAAGGAAGGATTGAATCTGTTCTAAGTTTGAACAGTGTACGGTTTCAGGTCTGGAGAGTGTTTGAGTGAAGAGCAGCTACAATGTTCGACTATTTCGACTTATTGAGTTTTGCAATCGCCTCGATGATCGTTTCAATCGGCTCGTTCTTGCTGAAGAAGAAATCAAGGTTCGGGTCAACAATAAGTCCTCGCGTGTTTTCTTCATCGTACCCTGAAACAAAAATGAACGGGACGTTTTGCGAGTCGGTAAATTCACGGACATAACTGTGGAACCGGATACCGTCCATTGTCGGCATGAAGACATCACAGACGATCAGCTCTATGTCTTTCTGCTCGATGAATTCGCGCGCCTGTTTTCCGTTCTCAGCGAGAAACACTTCATGTCCGGCATCTTTCAGTAGGTCTCCCATTACGGTACGGTAGCCTTTGTTGTCATCTACAACCAAGATTTTCATAAGCCTTTCCGTTGCTATTTTTCAGCAGGTTTTCTGCGGGTTATAGTACAGACTTGTGCAACAAATGTCAACCCATGGCATCCGCAGGGCGGTCGCTTTTTATTTTGCGTTTGCACCCATAAATATGGGGACGGCCTGAATATTCAGGGCGACAACAAAAAAGGGAGGCGACATGCCTCCCTTTTCTTGAGAAATTCTCTTTCTCGCTGCTTATTTCTTCTCGGCGCCTTCCACTGCATCTTTCTTCTCTTCTGCTGCCTTCTTCATCATCTTTCCCTTCTTGCTCATATGTGCACCCTTCTTCTTCATCATGTCGCCAGCCTTCTCTTTGTGCTCACCTGCCGCCTTCACTGCATCGCCTTCCTTGCTCATTGCCTCACCCTTCTTTTCTATGGCCTTGTGTTCGCCAGCGGCTTTCATATCTTTTCCCATTGCATCGCCTTTCTTCTCCATCTTCTTGCCTTCCATCTCCACCTTCTTGCCAGCCTTCTCAGCATCCTTCTTCTCCTCCTGGGCATAGCCATAGGATTGTGTTGCCACGAACACTCCGACCAACAGCAGTACTCCAAAAATGCTCTTCATATTGACGCTCCTTATAGAATAATGTGGGATAAGTTATACAACTGAGTATCCAAAATCCGACCAAAGTTGTAGAACCAGTCCCTCAAAAGCAATACATAGGAAGATGAAATCTTGTTAATGAACGGAATCCGCTTGTTCGGGTTAGTTTTGATTCTTTTTTGTTCTTATCCCTTTTGGAATCAACAACTTTACTTGATCGTCGGCGGTTGAAACCTTTGAGTGTGAGACTCGTATCGCAAAGAAAACCGGGAGAATATGGCAATGGTCAAATTCATACTCTGGTTAATCCTGCTCTGCATATCCTGGCCGCTCGCATTGCTGGCACTCATACTCTATCCAATTGTCTGGTTGCTCACACTACCATTCCGACTGATTGGCATCACTGTCGACGCTGTGTTTCAATTGTTGAGGTCGGTTCTCATGCTACCGGCTCGTATTCTCAGTGGCACTCGATAGAGTTTTTGCTGCGCCGGCAAGCCCAGCCTTCGGTATAACATTACTCCTTGCAGCACTTTCGCGTTTCACTGAAAATTCTCACCCTTTTAGGCGACAGTAAATCTGACAATATATTCTGAGACCTGACTTCGATCTTGCCCTTTGGCTTTGATTGCGATAGATTGCAAAAGGAACCGTGTTCAATGAAAAGAAGAAACTTCAACTCAAGCCAATTCCAATAGGAAAATAGAAGTGGCAAAGAAAAAGGATCGATCAGGGACCCTTTCCCTCTTTACAGAAGCCGAAATCCAAACTACAAACGTGTCGGAATTTGTCGGAAGGAACCGAGAACGGATTCGACGGTGGGCAAGCAAAGGAATTCGTTTCGGAACCTCTTCCTGGAAGTATCAGGGTTGGAAAGGACAGTTGTACAACAAACAGTACGAGAATAAGAGAACGTTTGAACAAAACTCCCTTGCAGAATATTCGGAATTATTCACAACCGTGTCTGGCGATTTTGCACTGTACGCGTTCCCCGACCCCGGGCAAATGAAAGTGATGCACGATTCAACGACGAAGGACTTCAAAGTATCACTCAAGGTCACTGATCGTATTACGATCAAGCGGTATCCAAATATGCCCCGGTACGGGACAAATGCAGGGAAAGAGAATCCTGATTTTCTGAATGTTGAATTGTTTGAAGATGCATTTCTAAAACCGTTGGACGAATTGAAGGGGAAAAGGGGGGCAATCATTTTTGAATTCTCCACCTTCTTTCCTGAATCGGATATGACCCACGAGAGGTTTGTCAAAGCCCTTGACGACTTTCTTACAAGGCTACCAAAGGGGTATGAATACGCCATCGAATTGCGGAATAAGGAATTCCTCACTTCAGAATATCTCCATATTCTTCAGGGTCATCAGGCTGCTCACGTACTGAACAACTGGACTCGCATGCCGTCAATAAAGGAACAAATACAGATTGCAGGCATACTCACTGCACCGTTCACTGTGGCCCGGGCTCTGCTTAAACCCGGTCGTAGCTATGAACAGGCAGTTGAGATGTTCCAGCCCTACGATAGGATCAAAGAGGAGAACCCTGAACTACGAATGGGCCTGGTAGAATCTGTCAGGAAGTGCTTGGCAGAAAGCAAAACGCTGTACGTCTACGTAAACAATCGCGCTGAAGGAAATTCACCAAAGACTATAGAAGGGATTCTTGATATGCTTGAAGACTATCCTGCTGAGAAGCTCTAAGGAGACACTCTACTAGGTTCCACGGTACAATCCTTTCTTGCATTCCGCACTATGTTGGATAACGTTACGGTGCAAAGCTCTTCCCTCCATTTAAGACTGTAAACGATTCATCCGCGTTCCGGAAACCGCATTACTGTCTGTATCCTGTCCTTTTGCACAGATTTCACTAACGGCAACTGGAAACAAGAGTTTCGAACCCCCCAACTTGCATTTTGTCAGAAGCAATTGTATTTTTGCTGTAGAAATACGGTTCATTGATACAAGCCTCTCTTGTCTGTCATTACGATGATAGATGAAAGAGGCTTTTCTTTTATCGGCACTTCGAAGTGCACCTAGTGCAGAATAAACCGCCCGGTCCTGCACAACCCCTCATCGATGAAAAGGTCTCACGTACATAGTTTCGTTGCTCTACTTCTCGCCACCAACTATTTTGCCTTCCAGGTTGAGCTGTTTGACGAAGAATATGAAGCAAACCATCGACAAGTCTCCAGGACCTGTTCCATTGCTTCCCCCACACTAACGTGGGAATCCTTCGATAAGGAAAACGCTCCCAAGGCATTCGTGTTTGATGCCGGCATACGAATTCAATTCCTCTTTCTCTTTGAGTCTTCCGTAGTAAACCCTCTTCTTCCATACGCCCCGTTCCAACCCATCCGTGACAAGTCACCTCCCGCCGGACAAGAGATCTAAGAACTTAAGCGCACACATCCCAGGCAAGTGGCCTGGCAAACGTCCATTGACTTC
>JBGPGQ010000152.1:0-7521 GCA_041483995.1 Bacteroidota bacterium | reverse complement strand
GTAGAAGTTTGCATTGCACTGATTGCTCGCTGGCTGAGTGCGACAAAGGCAAGTCCGGGCGGAATCATCAAACCTTTTTGTGACCCTGTTACGCAGACATCAATTCCCCAGTCATCAAATCTCAACTCATGTGCTCCAACGGCTGTGATTCCGTCAACACACACAAGAGCATGAGAGTATTGACGTATGATTTTTGCCATTGTCTTCACATCGGTTGCAGTGCCTGTCGATGTTTCACTGTGCGTCAGGTATACACCCTTTGCTTGCGGATTGCGCTGAAGCGCATCGCGCAACTGATCAGGCTGGAGCGCCCTGCCCCATGGAGTTTTTATTTCGACCACGTTCATGCCAAATGTTTTCGGCATCTTCACCCACCGCTCCCCGAACTTCCCCCCATTCACGGCAATAATCGTATCGCCCGGTGAAAACAAGCTGACAAAGGTGGACTCCACTCCGCCTGTACCTGAACATGTCAGCGTCAGCACGGGTTGTTCGGTCTGAAAGAGGTATTTCAGATTGCGATTGACTCGTGCAAAGAGATCACGAAATTCCTGATTCCGATGGTGGATAATCGGCTCAGCCATGCGTAGCATGACGGCTTCAGGAACCGGTGTTGGACCGGGCGTAAATAACCGTTTCTTCATGGAGAGTATCTCTTGGAATTGTTAACGCTGACGCAACAAGGATTGTTGACTATGCCAGGTGTTGCGAGATGATTTTCAAGACGTCCAGCCGGCCATCGCCGGTAATCGCTGAAAAGGGGATCACATCTTTACAACGCGAAAACGGGGCAAAATACGCTTTTGCAGACTTCAAATACATCGGCATTTTGCTCCGGGGAAGCTTGTCCGCCTTGGTAAGAACGACAAGAAATGGCACGTCGTAATAGTCCAGCCAGCCCACCATCATCATATCGAGCGCAGTGGGTTCATGGCGCGAATCAACAAGCTGCACAACGAGCGCGAGCTTGTCGCGACTTTTCAGATACTGTTCGATCAGCTTGCCCCAACTGGAGCGGATCTGTTCCGGAACTTTTGCGTACCCATAGCCGGGCAAATCAACAAAGTAGAATTGCTTGTTGATAAGATAATAGTTTAGCTCCCGCGTTTTACCGGGATCTGAACTTGGGCGGGCAATTGACTTGCGGTTGCAGAGCTTGTTGATGAGGGAGGATTTGCCGACGTTGGAACGACCGAGAAATGCGATTTCTTTGTTACTGTCTTTCGGGAGTTGCCGTAAACTTGCAACGCCAAGAACGAATTCTGCTGAACTAATTTTCATTCTGCGTAGGAAAAGGTAAGAATAGAAGAGTCCCGATCAACGGGACTCCTTGTTCTCGTCCTCCGTTGACGACTTCTTTTTCGAAGCCGGTTTTTTCTTCGCCCTCGGGGGTTCGGCTCCGGAGGATTCAGTCTCTTGTTTTTCCGCTGCCGGCCTCTGCTTTTTCCCCCGTTGCGGTTTTTTCTCTTTGGCAGTCACAGCCTTCTCTTCAGGTTCCTTCCCAGTATTGAAATCGACCAGCTCGATGACGGCAAGCTCGGCGCCATCACCTTTGCGCTGTCCGAGTTTCACAATACGTGTATACCCCCCGGGACGCGTGGCAACGCGCTGTGCAATGGTGGAGAACAACTCACCAATAACTGCTCTGTCGTTGATCAATCGACCAACCTGGCGGCGGGCATGCACGGCAGCAGCCGGTGCATCACTTTGTCCAACTGCTTTTTTTGCCCGTGTGATCAGTTTTTCAACGACCATCCGCGTTTCTCTTGCCTTGGTGATCGTTGTTGTGATGCGCTTATGACGAAGCAGGGCAGTGGACAACGCCGCGAGTGTCGCGCGTCGATGACTGGAAGTGCGTTTGAGTTTTCTACCTGATTTCCGATGTCGCATAATGAGGACCCAACCATTTCAATGAATAAAAGAAAGCTGCTACCGCTTATTCTCCGTCCTTGAGATACTTGCTTACATCCATTCCAAAGGAAAGCTTTTCCGCTTCGATAATTTCTGAAAGCTCAGCAAGTGACTTGCGTCCAAAGTTACGGAATTTGAGAAGTTCGGCTTCGTCCCGACGCACCAGCTCGGCAATGGTCTTGATGTTTGCTGCGCGAAGACAATTATGCGAGCGCACCGACAGTTCAAGCTCGTCAACTGGCGTTGTCAAAACCTTCCTAATACGCGCGAACTCCGCATCCTGCTCGGACTCCTCTTTTTCCGCCTCTGGCTCCATATCAAAATTGATGAAGAGCTGGAGATGATCCCTCATGATCTTTCCCGCAAACGCCAGAGCATCTTCAGGAGTGATTGAGCCATCCGTTTCAACTTCCATAGTAAGCTTTTCATAATCTGTCTGCTGACCGACGCGCGTTGTTTCAACATAGTAGCGCACGTTTCTGATCGGAGTAAAAATGGCATCAATCGCAATCAAGCCCAGTATCTGCTCCGCAGGTTTGTTCTCTTCAGCCACCACGTACCCAATGCCGCGTCCGATGCGCAGATCAAGCTCAAAGTTTGCGTCTGAATTCAGCGTTGCAATATGGAGTGAGGGGTTGAGAATTTCGATGTCTGCTGATGCCTTTTGGATTTCACTTGCTGTGAATTCCATCGGACCCTTCAGCGGAAGCAGCAAACGGTTCACCTTCTTATTTACCAGCTTCAGCCGTGCCTGCTTCAAGTTCAGAATCATTTCGGGAACGTCTTCAACGACTCCCGGTATCGTGGAGAATTCGTGCTGGACGTTATCCACCTTAAAAGCTGTGATGGCATTACCCGGTAAAGAGGAAAGCAACACACGTCGCATCGTATTGCCAAGGGTGACGCCGAACCCCTTTTCAAGCGGTTGCACAATAAACCGGCCGAATGTATTGGTGTACGAAGATTCATCAAGTTGAATCTTCTCCGGCATTTGGATTGTTCCAGTTGTCATAATCTTCTTAGCCTCTTCAATTACTTGGAATACAACTCAACGATCAATTGTTCGTCTGCATTGAGCGGGATATCCGCCCGTTCAGGAATGTTCAGGAATGTGCCCGACATCGCCGCCTTGTCAAGGCTGAGCCATGGCAACATTGCCGCATCTTTCATCCTCTTGATCGAAGAGTGCAGAACTTCTAGCTTCTTGCTTCTGTCACGCACAAGGATGGTATCGCCCGCTTTCAGCAGATACGAGGGAATGTCAACCGGGGTATTGTTGACAAGAAAATGCCCGTGTGAAACCAACTGCCGTGCAGCTTTTCGTGATGGAGCGAATCCCATTCTGTAGACCACATTGTTCAGACGTCGCTCTAGAAGCTTTACGAGAGTTTCTCCCGTGCGTCCGGTTTGCTTCAATGCCTTGGCGAAATAGTTCCGGAACTGAGTTTCCATGAGACCGTACATGCGTCTGATCTTTTGCTTTTCACGGAGCTGAACGCCATACTCAGAAATTTTTGCTCGTCGCGCCTGACCATGCTGGCCGGGTGGGAATCCCCGTCGCTCGACGGGACATTTTTCTGTGAAGCATTTTGTCCCTTTCAAGAACAACTTCTGTCGTTCTCTGCGGCACAATCTGCAACTTGGATCTGTGTATCTAGCCATGAATCAGTTCCTGTAGTTTATACTCGTCGTCTTTTCGGCGGACGGCAGCCGTTGTGCGGGATTGGTGTAACATCGCGAATGCTGGATATCTCCAAGCCTGTCACCTGAAGCGCACGGATGGCCGCTTCACGACCTGAGCCCGGACCCTTTACGAAGACTTCTACTTTTCTCAGTCCAAGATCAAATGCTGCTTTAGCTGCAGCTTCCGCTGAAACCTGGGCTGCGAAGGGAGTGTTCTTGCGCGAGCCCTTGAAACCGTTCTTGCCGGCCGAAGACCAACTGATCGTGTTTCCGTAGATGTCGGTAATCGTCACAATCACGTTATTGAACGTCGCCTTGACAAATACTTTGCCACTGACGTCAACCTGAATCTTCTTTTTCTTCTTTACCGGTTCTACAGTCGTCCCGGCTGGCGGGGTGGTTTTTGCCACGTTATCCTCCAAAAAATGATCTGTAACTCATTAGGTCTTTGCTGCAACCTTCTTCTTGCCCGCAACAGTTTTCCGACGTCCTTTGCGCGTGCGGGAATTTGTACGTGTTCGCTGACCTCGCACGGGAAGTCCCTTTCGGTGACGGATACCGCGGTAAGAACCAATATCCATTAGCCGTTTGATATTTGTCTGGACTTCGCTTCGCAACGCCCCCTCTACCCTGTATTCAGCAGTGATGATACCGCGTATCTTTGCTACTTCATCCTCATTGAGATCGCCAATCTTTTTGTTGAGACTGACCCCTGCTTTCTGGAGGATGTCGCGTGACGATGTCCTGCCAAGACCATAAATATACGTCAGGCCGATTTCTGCACGCTTCTTTTTTGGTAGATCAATTCCAGCAATTCGAGCCAACCGATTTCCTCCTTACCTTAACCTTGTCGCTGTTTATGTTTCGGGTTCTTGCAAATGACGCGCACCGTGCCTTTGCGGCGAATAATCTTGCAGTTGATGCATATTTTCTTGACAGACGATCTGACTTTCATAGTAATCATTTCCTTACGCGTGAGAACGAAATCATTTGTACCGGTACGTGATGCGCCCCTTCGATAAATCATACGGAGAAAGTTCAACTGTCACCTTATCGCCAACCAGTATCTTGATAAAGTTCATCCGCATCTTGCCGGAGATGTGGGCAAGGACACTGTGCCCATTTTCCAAACTCACCTTGAACATTGCGTTCGGCAATGTATCGGTGATGACACCATCAACTTTAATGGGACCCTGTTTTGCCATAGGCTCTCTCTTCCAGAAACTATCTGGTGAGAATGTCTGCTTCTCCCTTTCGAATAATAATTGTGTGCTCAAAATGTGCCGAGGGTTTACCATCCACTGTTCGAACAGTCCATCCATCTGAATCGACTTGCACTTTGTGCGAACCAGCGTTTACCATCGGTTCAATAGCAAGAGCCATCCCCTCTTTGAGTATCAAGCCGGTACCCGGTGTCCCGTAGTTGGGAACAGAGGGCTCTTCGTGCAAATTTCTCCCGATCCCATGTCCTACAAGATCTCTGACAACCGAAAAACCGGCTGCTTCAACATGTTCCTGCACAGCGGCTGAAACATCATGCAGATGATTGCCTGCCTGCGCCTTTTCAATACCCTTATAGAGAGATTCTTCTGTTACCTTCAACAGTCGCGCTTTCTCTTCGGATGTCCTGCCAACGGGAAAGGTCCGCGCACCATCACCGAAATACCCGTTCTTCTGCACACCAACATCAACGGAAGCAACCTGGCCATCTTCAAGCATCCGGCCATTGGGAATGCCGTGCACAACCTCGTCATCAATTGAAACACAAAGGGTTCCCGGAAAAAGATTGCTCTTGTCAGCGCCGTATCCCTTGAATGCGGGAACCGCTCCTTTCGAACGAATGTACTCTTCTGCCAATACATCCAAATCTCTTGTATATACTCCGGGCTTAATCTTCGACCCAATAAGCGCCAACACCTCTGAAACGATCTTGCAACACTCCCTCATTAAAGCTATTTCTCTATCGGACTTTATGGACACTTTTCCCATCGCTCGTTCAGTCGCTCCGGCGAAGCGCCTACCGCAGCCGACCCTTCATCTTGCCCGACTTCATGAAGCCGTCGTAATGGCGCATCAAAAGATGAGACTCCACTTGTTGCAACGTGTCCAGCGCTACGCCAACCATAATCAAGAGGCTCGTGCCGCCGAAAAATTGTGCGAAACTTGATGTGACGCCAAACCTCGACACAAACGCCGGTAGAATCGCGATGATGGCAAGGAAAATTGAACCCGGCAGGGTAATCTTTGTTAAAATGTTATCGATAAAATCCGAAGTGTGCTTGCCCGGACGAATGCCTGGAATAAATCCACCTTGCTTCTGCATATTTTCCGAAACATCTTTTGGATTAAACGCAATCGCCGTATAAAAATAGGTAAAAAACACGATCATAATTGCATAGAAAAAAGAATACGTCAGCGACGTATACTGAAAATATCCCGACAAGTTCTGCATGAATTCACTTTCGGGAAAAAATGTCAGGATCGTGCTCGGAATAAACATGATTGATTGCGCAAAGATGATTGGCATGACGCCTGCCGTGTTCACGCGCATCGGAATATATTGTGTTACCCCTCCATAGACCTTGCGACCGACGACGCGTTTCGCATATTGCACAGGAATCCGGCGCGTCCCCTGCGTTACAAGAATTACTCCAGCAATAATTGCCACCATCAGTGCGAGGATGATAAACGCAATAATCAGATTCTGCGTAACCCTGAACTGATCCACAATCGAATGTGGGAACCTCGCGATAATACCGATAAAGATGATCAGCGATATGCCGTTACCCATTCCCCGCTCGGTAATTTGCTCACCGAGCCACATCATGAACATTGTCCCCGCAGTCAAAAACACAACCGTGCTCAAGGTAAAATAAATACCCTGTACTTCAGGCGGTACAATGGGAAGCCCCTCAAGAGTCAGGCTCGTTAATCGCACGCTCACACCCCATCCCTGCAATGCAGCAACTACAACAGTACCATACCGCGTTAGCTGGTTAATTTTCCTCCGCCCCTCTTCGCCTTCCTTTGAAAGCTTTTGGAAATACGGGACTACCGCACCGAGCAACTGGAGAATAATCGACGAACTGATGTACGGCATGATACCAAGTGCAAAGATGGCTGCATTGTGAAATGCGCCGCCGACAAACAGATCATACAAGCCAAACAGCGTATTGGAAGCCTGACTCTTCATCGCTTCTGCCATCAAGGCGGCATCAACGCCGGGCAGCGTAATGTGTGCTCCGATGCGCACAACAATGAGAATAATTGCCGTGAACACTATACGCGTTCGCAGTTCTTGAATTTTAAATACGTTGCGAAAACTCTCGCCGAAGCTTGCCATTATTCTTTCTGTCGGACAGTAATTGTTTGTGTCTGGCCACCGGCCTTCGTAATTTTCTCAAGAGCCGATTTGCTGAACGCATGCGCCGTGACATCAACCTTTGCCTTCAACTCCCCATTACCGAGAATCTTCACAGGTATTTTCATATTCTTTACCGCACCAAGCTTGACAAGGATTTCGGGATTCACAAGGCCTCCGTGCACCTTTCCTCCTGTAACGAGCTTCTCCAGTGTTTCAACATTCACTATCTGGAATTCGATCTTGAACGGACTGTGAAAACCGCGCTTGGGAACCCTCCGTACAAGAGGCATCTGCCCGCCTTCAAACCACGCGGGATATCGTGTGCCTGATCGCGAACCCGCTCCCTTGTGTCCACGCGTAGAAGTGCCTCCGTGACCGGAGCCCTGGCCACGTCCAATCCGTTTCCGTTTTTTTCGCGAGCCTTTTGCCGGAGTAAGATTACTGAGAATGTCTTTTGCCATAGGAAACCTTTTACTTGACCTCTTCAACTTTTACAAGATGAATCACCTTGCGTAACATGCCGCGGATTTGCGCTGTGTCGTTATGCTCAACACTATACTGCG
>JBGPGQ010000151.1:0-7529 GCA_041483995.1 Bacteroidota bacterium | reverse complement strand
CGTAGGTCGGGACCGAAACCGCAACGCTCACCAATGGTTTGCATACTCTTCCTCCCCACGCGGCCGGCGGTTTCGGTACCTCAGTTTTGGGTTGCAAGCATCGCCCTGATACGCCCGGTGTCGAAGTCGACGGGTGCGTTTCTCGTCAAAACAGGACACTACCCCCATTGATGACTTCCTTGACTTTCCCTGCTCGGTTTGATACATTTGGGCGTCTTTCTCGCAAACACATAACATGAGGGAAGCTGATGAATGTAGGAACACGCTGGGCAAGTCCGATTGCTGCCATCATTCTTGCATTGTCTATGTTTGCGTGCGGAGCCTCTCAACAGAGCGCTGATGAGGAAGCAATGAACATTCAAGCGTTCTCCATGACGGCGCGCCTGGAATATCGCATCGACAGTTTGATCAATGAGAACCGTCGCATTGTGCAGCAGCTCGATGCGCTGGCGGCGGAAAACAGGATTCTCTCAGCACGAAACCAGGGTCTAGAATCGCAACCCAAAGAAACGCCAGCGCCTCAATCCCCACTCCCACAACAATCCCAATTACTGCCTGCGGAAGCAAATGCTCCTGTCACGGATGTTACATCAGGATACCCCCAGGCACTCAACGATTACAAGAAGAGAAATTTCCCGAATGCTATTGCAGAGTTTGAAGGGCTGTTGCTCGGCAACATACAGGAAGATCTTGCCGACAACTGCCAATATTGGATTGGAGAGTGCAACTACGCGATGGGAAAGTATTCCGAAGCAATCTACCATTTTGAAATGGTGCTGGGTTATCGCCGCTCAGAAAAAAAGGATGACTCCCAAATGATGATAGGTAACTCGTATGCGGCGATGGGAAAGAAAACCGAAGCGCGGGACGCGTACCAAAAGCTATTGTCTGAATACCCCGCTAGTGTGTATGCGAAGAAAGCGCAAGAGAAGCTCGCGCAGTTTTAGCGGCGACCTGAAAGGAAATCTTCTACAAGTCTTACATCCTCCACACTTCCGATGAAGAGTGGCGTACGCTGGTGAAGGCTGTCGGGCATTATCTCAAGAATGCGTCCCTTGCCGTCCGAGGCAGCGCCACCAGCGTTTTCGACAATGTAACCGAGGGGGTTGTTCTCATACATCAGTCGAAGCTTGCCGTTTGGATTCTTGAGGTCTCCCAGATAACAGTAAATCCCACCATATAATAATGTGCGGTGAACATCTGCTACAAGGGAGCCAATGTAGCGTGATGAATAGGGGCGACCCGTGGCCTTGTCTTCCTGCTTGAGATGTTGTGCGTACCGTTGCATGCCCGCTTCCCACCGTCCGTAGTTTCCTTCATTCATGCTGTAGATTGATCCACGCTTCGGAATCCTGATATTCTCATGTGAAAGGAGAAACTCGCCCACGCTTGGATCAAGCGTGAATCCATGCACACCTCGGCCCGTGGAGTAGACAAACATCATGCTCGAACTGAAGAGCACATATCCGGCTGCAACCTGCTTGAATCCCGGTTGCAACACGTCTTCCAGCGTTCCTTTACCGGAAGGTGTAACGCGTCTGAGAATGGAGAAAATTGTGCCGACTGTGATATTCGCATCGATATTGCCGGAGCCATCGAGCGGATCGTAGACGAGCACGTATTTGCCATGCTGGTACTGTTCCGGGATATGGAGAAGGTCTTCGTTTTCCTCGGACGCCATCACGCATAGGTGTCCCACGTGGTCCATCGCTTTGAAGATGGTTTCATCGGCAAATTCATCCAGCTTCTTCACCACGTCACCGCTGATATTCATCCGGTCGGTCTTGCCCAACAGGTTGACGAGCCCTGCTTTCGTTACTTCACGCCAGACAAGTTTTGCAGCAAGAGACATACCGTGGAGCAAACCGGAGAATTCTCCGGTTGCAGCGGGGTGTTCTTCCTCGCCCTCACTAATGTGTCGCTCCAGTGTCATAAACTTGGACGCTGTTGCAGTCCGGGGATATTGCATGAAGATTCCTTCTGTTGGGTTCGTGTGAACGTGGATGCTGAACGGAGATTGCTTCAACAACCAAGGGTAGTACAACGGGGGAAAACTTGAATGAATCTACTGAAACCGTATGAGAGTTGCAATATGGAAGTGAAGAGGCGACAGCTATGAAGTCAGCGCGGCTCGTTGAACTTCCTGCTCCTTATACTGAAGCTGGTATAGCTTATAATAGATGCCACCAAGCGCCAACAACTGCTGGTGCGTGCCCATCTCGCGGATTTCGCCTTTGTGCATCACAATGATTTTGTTGGCTGTTTGAATTGTGGAAAGGCGATGAGCAATGACTATGGACGTGCGGCCATGAAGCAGTTTCTTGATTGCGCTTTGAATCAATAACTCCGTTTCCGTATCAACACTCGACGTTGCTTCATCCAGCACAAGTATTTTTGGCTGGTAGGCAAGTGCACGGGCAAACGAGACGAGTTGTTTTTGTCCGACAGAGAGGGTTGCTCCACGCTCCTTTACTTCCTCGTCGTACTGGCCCGGCAGCCGCTCGATGAATTTGTTGGCACCCACAACGCGTGCTGAGGCTTTGATTCGTTCATCAGAAATTGTGTCATCGCCAAGGCCGATATTCGACTTCATGTCTCCGGAGAAGAGGAACACATCCTGTAACACCACTGCAATATGTTTACGCAGATCCTTTTGACGAACCTGGGTAATGTTCACACCGTCGACAAGGATTTCTCCCTTTTGAATATCATAAAAACGTGCAAGCAGACTGATAATGGTGGTCTTTCCTGCACCTGTATGGCCCACAAACGCGGCCGTCTCGCCCGCTGCAATTGTGAATGAAATGTCTTTGAGAACCCACTCTGTCTCAGTCTCTGTTGTGCCAATGTTATATGCAAACCAGACGTGGCGGAACTCAATCTCACCGGCCACGGCCGGAAGTTCGGTGGGCTGGAGCGGATCATGTACCATTGAATTGTCATCGAGCAATTTAAACAGCCGCTCGGATGAAGCCATTGCCGTCTGCATAATGTTGTATTTCTCGGAGAGGTCACGAATCGGGCGCCAGAACATTTCATTGAACTGCAAAAATGCCATCACAATACCGATGGTAATTCCGCCCCCGAGTGCGTCAACACCGGCATACCAGATGATAAGCCCGACGGCAATTGCCCCGATGAAATCAACGCCAGGATAAAAGAGCGCATAGTAGAATATCGACTTGACGTTTGCATCGCGATGTGCCGCGTTGATAGCATCGAATTTCTGGAATGATTTCTCTTCACGATTGAACACCTGATCCACCGTCATGCCGGTAATATGCTCCTGCATGAACGTATTGATGCGGGCAATTTGCAGGCGAACCTCACGGTATGCTTCGCGCGCCTTCTTGCGGAAAAGGAACGTCCCATAGAACAGAAGAGGAAGCACGCTCAGGGAGATAAGGGCAAGTTCCCAGTTCATCGAGAACATAAAGTATAAAATGCCGATGATCGTGAAGACATCGCTGAATACCATCACAATGCCGGAAGAGAACATCTCGTTCAACACCTCGACATCGTTCGTGACACGTGTGATAAGTCGGCCGATCGGGTTTTTGTCGTAGAACTTCAGACCAAGATGCTGGAGATACTGAAACACCTCCATCCGCAGATCAAAAATAGTGCGCTGCCCGATCCACTGTGTGAGGTAGGTGTTCAAATACTGCAAGAGCCCGCGCACGATCATGACGCCAAGGAACATCAGCGTTGTCATCAGCAAACCGTGGCGGTCGCCGTGCGCAATGTTTTCATCAACGGCAACCTTGGTAAAGTACGGTCGTACCGCTTCCATCGCTGAGACAGCAATGCTCAGCACAATTCCCAGTGCAACATGCCATTTGTACGGCCGCAGATACTTGAGCAGCCGCCGCATGAGCTTGGCGTCGTATGCTTTACCGAGTATTTCTTCTTCTTGCATGAAGTCTTACAGTTGCTCCAATTCTTCTTCCAGTAACTGCTTCCTGTGCAGTTCCGCGTAGATGCCCCCAAGATCCACAAGCTGATCGTGAGTTCCTCTTTCCTTGATTTTTCCTTCGTGTAACACAACAATCTGATCGCATTCTTTTACAGTCGAAATCCTGTGACTAATGATAATGCTTGTGCGATCCTTCATGATGTTTCGAAGGCGTTTGAGAATCTCCTCTTCCGTGTACGTATCAACCGCCGACAAAGAGTCATCAAGGATGAGAATCTTTGGTTTACGCATCACGGCACGGGCGATGCTGGTGCGCTGTTTCTGTCCGCCGGAGAGAGTAATGCCCCGTTCACCGATCATTGTTTCGAACTCACTGGGGAAATCACTTACATCTCGTGCGATCTGGGAAATTTCCGCGGCTTCCCGGACATGTGATTCGGTTCCGTTATCTGTTCCGTATGAAATGTTCTCCGCTATTGAATCAGAAAAAAGAAACGTCTCTTGAGGCACGTAGCCGATGCTTGACCGGAGGACATCCAGCGGAATACTCCTCACGCTATTGCCATCGATCAGGAGTTCGCCGCCTGTGACGTCATAGAGACGCGGAATGAGGTTCACCATTGTACTCTTACCCGAGCCTGTGTATCCAACGATGGCAAGCGTTGTTCCTTTTGCAATTGTCAGGTCGATATTTTCGAGAGCTGGGTTTGCAGCATTCTTGTGCCGGAAGTTCACGTTCCTGAATTCTATCTTTCCTTCGACAGTTGTGATTGCGTGGTTGGTCGTTTCTGAATCACGAATCTCCGGTTCAGTATCAATGATCTTCGCCAGACGCGCCATGGAGGCGGCGCCTTGTTGCAAAATGTTGATGACCCACCCGAACGCAATCATCGGCCAGATAAGCATGATGAGATAGCCCATAAATGCTGTCAATGTTCCGATGGTGAGCTGCCCCTCGATCACACGTACACCGCCAAAGTACAGCGTAATGATGAGTGAAAAACCGACGAGCAGGAACATCAACGGCCACATGATCGATTGCACGCGGGCGAGAACAAGGTTCTTCTTCAAGTAATCCCAACTGAGTGCATGGAAGAGTCCGATTTCGTATTCTTCCCGCACGTATGCTTTTACCACTCTCATGCCTGAGAGATTTTCCTGTGCTCGGGTGGTCAGGCGGGAATACTGCGCCTGGCGTTCCTCAAATTTCAGATGGACAATCTTGCCGAGATAGTAGACCACGTACGACACAAAAGGAAGCGGGATCAACGCGAGCAATGTGAGCTGCCAATCCTGATAGAGCATTACACCAAGGACCATTGTGAATGTCATCAGCGTGTCCGTGGGGTACATGATGCCGGGCCCAAGCGAGTTGCGCACTGCGCCGATATCGTTCGTTGCATGTGCCATAAGATCGCCGGTGGGCGTGTTCTGAAAATATGAAAGCGAGAGTTTCTGGATGTGAGCAAGGAAGTCGTTGCGCATATCGTACTCGACGTGGCGCGACACAACGATAATTGTTTGACGGGTAAGAAACGTAAACGATCCCGCCACAAGTGAGAACCCTACAATCAATCCCGCCCAGAGCAATAGACCCTGTCCATCAATTTGATGTGACTCGATTCCCATTTTGAGCGAATCAATGGCGCGACCCACGAAAAGCGGCTGAGCGACTGTAAAGAAATTACTCCCCACAACAGTCAAAAGACCCCAGAGGAGGGTCTTTTTGTATTTTGCAAGATATGGTTTAAGACGGAGAAGAGGTTTCATCGATTAAACTAAATCATCCGATTACTTCAAAGTTTGTATACTTGTGCAGCACTTTCGGTACAATCACTTTCCCTTCGGGGGTCTGGTAATTCTCAAGTATGGCAGCAACAATCCTCGGCAACGCAAGTCCTGAACCATTGAGCGTGTGAACGATTTCCGGTTTGCCACCACCCTGAGGCTTGAAGCGGATATTCATTCGCCGTGCCTGGTATGATTCAAAGTTGCTGACCGAAGAAACCTCAAGCCATTTCTGCTGTCCGATGGACCAGACTTCCAAATCATACTTCTTTGCCTGGGTGAACCCGAGGTCACCCGAGCACATCAGCAACACGTGATAGTGTAAACCAAGCTTTTGCAGTAACCGTTCCGCGTCCTGCCGGAGACTTTCTAATTCATCATACGATTTGTCAGGATGCACGAACTTGACCAGCTCCACTTTGTTGAACTGGTGAACGCGGTTCAATCCACGGACGTCTTTTCCGTATGATCCCGCCTCCCGGCGAAAACAGGGAGTGTACGCGCAGAATTTGATCGGCAACCGTTGTTCATTAAGGATCTCATCCCGGTAAAAATTTGTCACTGGAACTTCGGCGGTCGGCACAAGGTAGAAGTCGTCCCGCGTGGCAACATACATCTGCTCTTCCTTGTCGGGCAACTGGCCGGTTCCGGTTGCACTGGCCGCATTCACCATGAGCGGCGGGAACAGTTCCGTGTAGCCATTCGTACCCGCTTCATCAAGAAAAAAGTTGATCAGCGCCCGTTCTAATTGTGCTCCCTTTCCCACGTAGACGGGAAACCCGGCGCCTGTAATTTTTGTGCCACGCGCAAAGTCGATGATGCCGAGCTTCTCAACCAATTCCCAGTGCGGCTTCGCAGGAAAATCGATAACAGGTGGTTCGCCCCACGTTGAGGTAACCTGGTTCTCTGCCGGGGTTTTGCCTATTGGAACAGACGGGTGTGGAATGTTTGGGATTTGAAGCAGGAGGGAACGCAGATCTTCATCCACTTTCCTCAGTTCATCATCCATGGTTTTGATTTCATCGGCAACAGACTTCATTTCCGCAATCACTGCAGCTGCGTCTTCCCCTCTGGATTTCATCTTTGCAACGTCGGCAGACACGGTGTTCTTGCGGCTCTTCAGCGCCTCTACTTTCTGAAGCAGGTGGCGGCGGCGCTCGTCAGCTTTGATCGCTTCATCTACTTTTGAGGGCTCCTCCCCTTTGCTGCGCACCCCCTCTTTGACCGTTGCGGTCTGTTCTCGTATGAACTTAATATCAAGCATTGGTTTCCATTTTAGTGTTTTCCAGTTCTTCCATCCGGTGTGCGTGTAGAGGCCGTGCCTGGAATTGGCGGGCTATCGGTCATCTTTCTTGTTGTGCGTGAGAGCTGGCTTTTGAGAACGCTCAATCCCTGCTCAAGCGTGGAAGGTTTGATCCCGAGCTCGACCTCGGCTTTTAATGTGATGAGTCCGGATTTCATAGGACGCGGAGCGGGTTGACGAAGCTGAACGGTCTTCACCGGCGAAATCAGTGTTGAGTCAAGATCGAACATGCGGGCAATCTGCAGAGCAAACTCATATCGATGTACGATTTCTCTCCCGGCAATATTGTAAATTCCGATCCGTTCCAACTCGATTGCCCGCGCAACGCCATACGCAAGGTCGTCCACAAGTGTTGGATTGCCGTACTGATCATCGACAACGCGAATGGGGAGCTTCTTCTCGAGACTCTGTATCACCCAGAGAGCGAAATTTGTTTTTACCGCCACGCCGTAACCGTATAACACCATTGTACGCGCGATAACATATTGGAGACCTGATCCCCCCAGCGCATTTTCACTCGCG
>JBGPGQ010000150.1:0-7640 GCA_041483995.1 Bacteroidota bacterium | reverse complement strand
TATCGCTATGACAACGTCATTACGCTGCGAACATTTTCAAAAGTGTACGGACTTGCAGGAATACGAATCGGATATGGCTTTGCACATGATCTACTTATCTCAAATCTTCTCAAGGTGAAACTCCCCTTCGAACCGAGCACTTTGGCCCAGGCTGCCGGAATCGCTGCACTGGGCGATCGCCAGTTTCTCCAACGCTCACTCGAAGCGAACACCATTGGCAAGCGCTTTCTTGCAGCCGGGCTATCCGGATTGGGATTGCAATATGTACCCACAGACGCAAATTTTTTTCTTGTTCCGCTCTCAAACGAATCTGTCGTGAACGAGCTCTATAGCAAACTGCTCAGGCTGGGTGTGATCATCAGGCCACTGAAAGCATTCGGCCTCCCGCATTGCATACGCATTACAATCGGAACGCAAACGGAAAATGAACGGCTGCTTGAAACATTGAAGAATGTACGAACTACAATGGCTGCCTGACGGCATCAAGGATTGTACACTACATTAAGGTGACATCATGCAAGTCTTCAAAACTGAATCCACAACCGAGACCCACGTCGACTTCCTTCCTCTCAACGGAACAGACTATGTGGAGTTCTATGTAGGCAATGCCAGGCAATGTTCGCACTACTATCGATCAGCATTTGGAATGACACTCGTGGCTTACAGCGGTCCCGAAACGGGTCAGCGGGATCGAGCATCATACGTCTTGCAACAGGACAAGGTCCGTCTGGTACTCACAACACCACTCCAACCCGATCATCCCATCGCTGACCACATCAAGCTGCATGGCGATGGTGTGCATGATATCGCACTGTGGGTAGACAATGCGGAATCTGCCTACAAGGAAACAACCAAACGCGGCGCCAGAGGAGTCATGGAACCAACCGTGACACGTGATGAATTCGGCGAAATCAAAAAGTCCGCCATTGCCATTTACGGTGACACTATTCACACATTTGTTGAACGAAAGAATTACCGGGGAATATTCATGCCGGGGTACAAGCCGGTGGAAGGCCCTGATATGGTTTCACGGCCAGTAGGCTTGAAGTACATCGATCACATGGTTGGCAATGTTGGATGGGGACAAATGAACACATGGGTGAAGTTCTATGAAGATGTGATGGGATTTCGGTTGTACCAACATTTCGATGACAACGACATCAGTACGGAATATTCCGCTCTCATGTCAAAAGTAATGGCAAATGGAAACGACAGGATCAAGTTCCCTATTAACGAACCGGCAAAGGGGAAAAAGAAATCTCAGATAGAAGAGTATATTGAATTCTATCACGGCCCCGGAGTGCAACATATTGCCATGGCAACGGACAATATTATTGAGACCGTTGGTAAAATGAAGCGGCAAGGGGTTGAGTTTCTACGTGTTCCGAACGCTTACTACGCTGACCTGACGCAAAGGGTTGGCAAGATCGACGAGCCTATGGACGAACTTTCAACGCTCGGTATTCTTGTTGATCGTGACGATGAGGGTTACATGCTTCAGATATTCACGAAGCCTGTGGAAGACCGTCCGACGCTGTTCTTCGAAGTGATCCAGCGAAAAGGGAGCCGGAGCTTTGGCAAGGGAAATTTCAAAGCTCTCTTTGAGGCAATTGAGAGAGAACAGGCGCTGAGAGGCAATCTGTGACTATCGCTCTACAAATCCAAGGAACCATCGTTCACAACAACAAAGAAGTATCTTCTTATAAAGTAAGGTTTTCTCCACTGATCACTCCGGATAAATGTCCGACAGTGATTCTTTGTGTTAGCCGATGAGAAAAAAACGCTAACTCGGTCAAAAATTATCCCAACCCTTTCAACCCGACAACGATAGTCAATTACCAATTGGCAATGAGCAGTCACGTTATGATAAAGGTGTTTGACATACTTGGCCGTGAAGTTGCAACGCTGGTGAATGAAACGGAACATCCGGGAAAGCACACGGTATCGTGGGATGCAAGCCAGTACACAAGCGGGGTGTATTTTTACAGGCTGGTTGCTGGAAATTTCACTCAAACGAAGAAGCTCCTGCTCATGAAATAACCCCTATCTTCGATTTGCCGTTTTGAAAGTTAGGACTTATATTGGGGTTGAAGATGTTGCCTTCGAACGCATTCTAGTCTGAACAGAGGAGAGTACATGTATCCGCTAAAGAAAGGAAAAACAACTCAACAGGCACACGTCGGGCTACCCGAGGGAACGTTTGAAGAAGAGCACGGCCGCAAGGGGTTCTTTGGAAAATCTGCACACCTGTACCATACACACGCCCCCACCGGCTGGATCAGGTTCGAGGGAAAACTCAGACCACATTGTATCGATTGCAACAAACTTGCACCAACGGACCAACATGATCCCAAGGGCTCGCCGGTTGCATTCCTCGGAAACAACGACGTGAAACTCTACGTCTCGCGTCGCAGCGAACCGATGCCCTTTTACTATCGCAACGCCGATGGTGATGAGCTGTATTTCATCCATCGAGGACAGGGAACAATTGAAACCGACTTTGGCCCTCTGACATTTGAACAGGGTGATTACATCAACATTCCACGCGCAGTTACGTACAGGGTCATTCCTTCAAGCAAAGATAATTTTTTTCTCATCATCCAATCGAAAACGGAATTTGAGCAGCCGGACAAGGGACTTATCGGTCAACATGCGTTGTACGATCCCGGCGTCATCGTTACACCGGAACCAGAACCGAATTTGAACGACAACCGTGAGTGGGAAATTCGCATCAAGGTCGATGACGAGTTTTCAACTGTGGTCTACCCGTTCAATCCATTGGATGTTATAGGATGGAAGGGTGATCTCACAGTATGGAAACTCAGCATGAAGGATATCCGTCCGATCATGAGCCACCGGGCACATCTCCCGCCAAGCGCGCATTCTACATTTGTCACCGAGGGCGCCATCGTGTGCAGTTTTCTGCCCCGGCCACTCGAAGAGGATCCACAGGCTTTACGCGTACCGTTTTTCCATCGTAACACGGATTATGATGAATTTATTTTCTATCATGACGGAAACTTCTTTAGCAAGGATAATATCAAACCCGGAATGGCCACGTTGCACCCGCGGGGCATACATCATGGCCCGCATCCAAAAGCGCTTGCCGGCCAGTCCAAAAAAACTCATACTGATGAATATGCGGTGATGCTTGACGGTCTGAACCCAATTAGCGTCCTCCCCGCCGGCGAAGCTGCCGAGTGGAAGGAATATTGGATGAGCTGGATGGAGAAATAAACGCAATGGTTCTTCACGTCAGGACATGTCACGCTTCTTAGGCTTATCAACTCACCGCAAGCATCCGATGATCCATACGATTGCCCTCACCTTTCAATAACCTGAGATGTCCGATCTTCCTCATTCCGTAATCAACAAGATCCTGAACGCCCAAACGGTGAATGGAATTCCGCCGTCGCAGTTCATGGTTCCCTATTGCAATATCGGGGATCTGCTCCATCAACAAGTTGATACATTTGAACAAAAGCCTTTCCTGATTTTTTACGGCGATGAGGGTCAACGCAAGGAGTACTCCTACCGCGAGTTTCACGATGAGGTGTGTAAGACTGCAAATTACTTGCTCGGGACCGGTATTGGGCCTGGAGACAGGGTTGCCACCGTTTCGTTTAATCATTCCGACGTTGTGATTCAGTATTTTGCCACTTTTCTCATTGGTGCTGTTGTCGTCCCGATTAATGTGAATGAGGACGATAAAAGGATAACGTACATACTCCAGAACTCCGACACCAAGCTTGCCTTTGTACGGGACCAGTTTGTGGAAAGGATGAAATCCATTCAAGCACAGGCGCGTAATGTGAAGACGCTTGTACAGGTTGGGAAAAAAGTGGATGCCACTCTCCCGCACCTTCAATCTGAAATCACGAAACAATCATCCCAGTGCAAGCCGCCAAAACCTCCGTCGCAGCAGGACGAAGGGCTGATTGTCTATACATCCGGTACCACGGGATTACCAAAGGGAGTAGTGCTGACGCAATACAATCTGCTTGTGGATGCAATGGCAATTGTTGAATGGCACCGGCTTTCGGAGGACCAACGCGTGATGTGTGTGCTTCCCATACATCATGTAAACGGGATAGTTGTCACCCTTATCGCTCCGTTATACTGCGGGGCCGGAGTCGTGCTGAACCAAAAATTCCACCCTGAAAAGTTCTTTGAGCGAGTCAGTATCGAGAAAGTCACCGTGGTCAGCGTTGTCCCGACTATTTTGCAATTCCTCCTCCATGCAAAGCTCTCGATGGAGGCATACAAGATTGCTCACTTCAGGCACATCATCTGTGGCGCGGGACCATTGACAGTGGAACTTGCCTTGAAGTTCGAGCACGAATTCAAAATTCCTATCATTCACGGCTACGGCCTTTCCGAAACGACATGTTACTCCTGTTTCCTTCCCATCGATCTCACAAAAGGTGACCACAAGCTTTGGATGTCGAAGTACGGTTTCCCATCCATAGGCGTGCCGCTGCCGGTCAATGAAATGGCAATCCATGACGAACACGGGATCGAGCTGGGTGAGAATGAGAAAGGCGAGATCGTCATCCGCGGACATAACGTGATGAAGTGTTATTTCCAAAACCAGGAGGTGAACGAGAAGACGTTCGCACATGGCTGGTTCCGGAGCGGGGACGAGGGCTTCTTCCGTTACGACGAACAGGAGAGAAAATTCTTTTTCATCACCGGACGTTTAAAAGAGCTCATCATCCGCGGCGGCGTCAACATCTCTCCCTTCGAAATTGACGAAGTGTTGATGAGTATCCCGGGAGTACACGCGGGAATTGCCGTGGGGTTCGACAATGATTGGTACGGCGAGGAGATTGGGGCGTATGTTGCGTTGAAGGACGGAATACACCTTACCAGCGAAGACATCATCGGATATTGCCGCAAGTCTCTTCCGTTTGCAAAATCGCCAAAAGTGGTGGTGGTGGGCAACAACATCCCTGTTACTTCAACAGGTAAATACCAGCGCACAAAGTGCAAAGAATTGTTTGCTGAATGGAAGGCGACTCAGTTTACAGAAAGCAAATAACCACGGCGAGATATGCCCGTGGTTACTAGCAGTACCTAATGAAATTCTTAGAACGTCCCTACAAAAGCTCCTGCCGATATCATGAATCCTTTACCGCTAATCTTGTCTGGAACACCGATAAGATCGTAATGATCATCAACTTCCCAGGACGGCGCTGACATGCCCACGTAACTCGCGCCGAGCCGCAACCCAACCCACCCGAGAAGCGCATACTCAAAATTCACAGAAGGAATCCAGACAAAGTAGTTGCCGGAAAGTTTGCGCGTAATATTGCCTACGGAGTTGCCTGTCGGGTCATTGTAGTTGCCGGAACCGAAATTTCCCCATTCCTCGTTCCACGTCAAACCAAGACCGCGGTCCTGCCGTAATGTAATATCGATGCCCCCGGTTCCTAACATCGTTCCAACAGCAATGTCAAAGCGTTCAAAAACCGGAAGCACGTACTCGAGTGTGACACCGCCAAAACCTACATGCAATTCCGCATCACGACGGATACTTGTTCCGTTTGAAAATTTTTGGAGCGACGTACTTTTTATCGAGCCGCCCATCCCCACTCCACCCACCCTCAGGTTGGGGACAAACATGATGTACGCAGAGCCGGCACCTCCGAACAGCATGACACCATTATCTTTCAGCGGAGCGCCCCCGGCAGGCACAAGAAAATCATTGATTGGAGCCACGTCGACGAATAGCCATCCCGGAGTAAATCCTCCGAATGCCCCCACTCTCGCTGCCCTGGAACGTTTTGGTGGAATCGGCGGGATGGATTCATCCTGAGTGTAAACTATCGTCGCTGTCATGGCGCAAAGCAACAGCACCAGCATGATTCTTTTCATTGTAGCTCTCCGGAAAATTTATTCGGTGCAAGAAAAACGTGCCGCAATCTAAACAAATCGCAAGTGAGATTCAATATGACCCTTTAGTAGCGAGGCACCGAAGGATCAATCTTCTGAGCCCACGCATCGATCCCACCGACGATATTTTTTACTTTCTTGAAACCCGCCTTCTTCAGTTCTTCAACTGCACGCTGGCTTCGTCTTCCAGTACGACACAGGACTGCAATGTCAAGTGATGAGTCAAGTTCCTTGATGCGAGAGGGCAGCTGCGCAAGCGGTATGAGTGTCCCACCAATATTGCAGAAATCATATTCGTTCTGCTCTCGTACATCCAAAAGGAAAATATCCTTGCTCTCAAGACGATGCTTCAATTCTTCAACCGAGATTTCAAAAATGTCTTCAGTCATGCCGCACAATACCTCATAAGTTGATAGTGAATGGATGGTCGGATTTTTTCCGCACAACGGACAGTCAGGGTTCTTGGGAACGCGCACTTCCTGGAATTTCATACTGAGGGCATCGATGAGAAGCATTCGACCTACGAGGGAATCTCCAATACCAAGAAGCATCTTGATAACCTCAGTTGCCTGAATCGTTCCAACAATTCCCGGCAAAACACCCAACACTCCTCCCTCTGCGCATCCCGGAACAAGCCCGGGAGATGGAGATTGAGGATACAAGCAGCGATAACAAGGGCCATCTGGCGATGCGAAAACGCTAACCTGCCCCTCGAAGCGAAACACGCTGCCGTATACGTCGGTCTTCCCTAGTAGAACACAGGCATCATTGATGAGATACCGAGTCGGAAAATCGTCTGTACCGTCCGCTACAATATCGTACTGCCCGATAATGTCAAGAGCATTTTTTGAAGTGAGTCGGGTTTGATGAACGTTGATATCGATATTAGGATTGAGGGAGAGGAGACGATCACGCGCTGATTCTGTTTTCGTTCTTCCAATACCATTGGTCGAATGAACAACCTGACGCTGGAGATTCGAAAGCTCAACAGTATCGAAATCAACAATCCCAATTGTGCCGATACCTGCCGCCGCAAGATACAGCCCTATAGGAGACCCAAGTCCTCCAGCACCCACCACCAGCACACTTGATGAGTGCAACTTCTCCTGCCCGACCCGGCCAACCTCGGGCATAATCAAGTGTCGGCTGTAACGTTCTACCTCATCATCTGAAAGAAACGAATTCACCACCGATCGCCATCCCCCCGAACATGCGGTTGAAATTCATACACTTGTATGATATATTGCCCGATACTTTTCAAGGAACAGGCCAACATGTCTTATCGCTTTCCACTATATACGACTACACATATTCTTTTGATCTTGATCAGTGTTGCTCTTTCACCAGCGCAAGATGCGGGTGAGCAACAACCAAACACTTCACGGTTTACATTTCTTCCAGGTACCACGCTATTCCAGCCATTAACCGCCGCTTCCCAAGAACCTCGTGTCGGCTTGCGAAAACAGATCGGATCTGCACGCCTGAAATTGGACATCGGCACGACACTCGATCTTTTGGAATATACGATTTCGGACGGCCAAAGTAAAAGACTTCGGATGGGAATCGACTTTTTCACTCATGCACTGTCAACGAACATTGCAGGACGTAGACTTCAGATCGATGCGGTCGACGGGTTTTTCGGAGGACATATTTCGTACAATGCAGTGAACGATGAATGCGGATTCTCAACAAGACTACGATTGCTTAACCTCAGTGAGCATTTTCTTGATGGCCACTATGATAAC
>JBGPGQ010000149.1:0-7747 GCA_041483995.1 Bacteroidota bacterium | reverse complement strand
TCGTCCAGGCTGAATTTCCGGATGAACTTGCCAACGCTGGTAATCCTCGGATCATCAGCAACTTTCAACACCATGCCCCCGCTTTCGATTCTCATTGATTCCCTCAATTCCTCCGCATCATTGCGCATACTTCGAAACTTGTATACGGAAATACGGGGCGACGACTTGCTCAACGTGCGAACCTGGCGGAAGAGTACAGTTCCCGGGGTTTCAATTTTTATAAGCAACGCAAGCGCAATCAACAACGGCAAAGCAATGATAATAATGGTCAAACTCAAGATGATATCGAACGCACGCTTGAAGATTGCTTCAATCGTTGAGACTACGGGTCGATGGAGAATGGCATATGCTATTCCTCCGTTGTCATGCACGTTCGCATAGGCAAGCGCTTCCTGAATTTCTGGTGTGACAATACGAAGCGAGAGACCTTTATCGGCAAGAGCAGAAAGTGCGTGAACTTTTGTGATCGAATCAAGCGATTCACCGACAACAACGATTGTATTCTCACTGTTTTTTCCAAGTGAAGTCTCAATGCGGCGAATATCCAAGTCCCTATCTTCCTGAAGAGTCAACTGCAATATTTCCCGAATATCAAGCCCTACCCGTAACTCGCCGGCAATATTTTTTGCATATTCATCCCCCCCACAAGTAGCAAGAAGAATTGCTGATTCAAACGCCCATTTACGTTCATGCAGCATCACTCGAATTCGTAACCAACAAAATCTGACGAGAAGATGCACAATGGGAAGAAGAATAATGTACGTAACCAATATTCCTTGTGAGTAGTATGTGTTCTTGAAAAGAAACAGGGTTGCAAAAATTACAAGGGTTCCGAGGCAATACGACTTCGCAGAAGCCATGAGTTGAAACCGGAGCTGTGACGTGTACGACTGCCTGTAAGCACCAAATACGGCATTCAGAAAAACATATAGGAATACACTGTAGAAGATAAGTTTCCATTGCTGCGGAATGAACGATGCGGCGGGCGCGGGCGTAAAGTTAAGGATGTAGCCTATGAAGAGAGAAATGACGATCGAGGCGCCATCAAGGAGCATCGTAAGGATTGCAAAAACAAGTCTCCAGTTCTGTACAGACGTCTTTCTAAAACTACTCCGGTTCATAGAGGATAGTCAAAGACGTCTGCGAACACGAGCCGGTACTCCTGCCGCAATCACGTTGGGCGGAATGTCTTTCGTAACAACACTGCCTGCCCCAATGATTGAATTCTCACCAATAGTCACCCCGCACATGATTGTTGCGCTGGTGCCGATCGATGCACCCTGCTTTACGAGTGTGGGAACAACTCTCCAGTCTGATTCATTTTGCAATGTTCCGGCAGGATTCGTAGCACAAGGCATCTTATCATTTATGAACGAGACGTTATGGCCGATGAAGACGTTGTCCTCAATGGTCACTCCCTCACAGATAAACGTGTGAGTCGAGACTTTAACGTTCTTCCCTATCTTGACACCCTTTTGAATTTCTACAAAGGCACCTATCTTGGAATTGTCCGCAATCTCGCACCCGTAGAGATTGACAAAATCAAAGATCTGGACATTAATCCCTAACTTTACGTCTGGAGCTATTTTTTGGAATTTCATTGAGGTTGGTATAAAGACAGGCTTAGAGATGAACTAATGCGCCGGATTGTTTCAAGGATTGTTCTGCTGCTTCAAGAATACGTACCACTCGCCACCCAGCACAGCCGTCGGCAACGGGTTTCTTTCCAGTCGAGATTGCGTTGACAAAGTCTTTTACGACAAGTGTGAGCGCCTCTGCCTGGTCGAGTTTTGGTGCAAACATATCGCCTGTCCGATACTCAACCAGTGTACGGTAGATACCTTCACGTGTCACGACCTTCACCCCGGAATCGTATATTTTTACTTTTTCACTCGGCTCCATATCATCAAAGACCACCATCTTTTTACTTCCACCAATGAGCATACGCCGAATTTTCACCGGAGCAAGCCAATTGACATGTATATGTGCAATAATATTTTGCCCATAATGGAGTATCAGATATGCAACATCTTCCTGGTGGTTATAGTGGTTTACTGCAACAGCAGAGACTGCTTCGGGAAGCTTCCCGATGACATAGTCCATGATCGAAAGGTCGTGGGGTGCGAGATCCCAAAGAACATTCACATCATGTTGAAACATTCCAAGATTCACCCGGACAGAATCCAGATAGTAAAGATCACCAACATCACCCCGGTCAACGATCTCTTTGATTTTGCGAACAGCTCCTGTGTATATGAATGTGTGGTCCACCATAAGAACTAACTTCTTGCGATCGGCACATTGTATCAGGTCGTCACATTCGCGTGCGCTGGAAGCCAGTGGTTTTTCGACAAGAACATGCTTTCCTCGTTCGAGAACTTGTTTTGCCAAATTGTAGTGCATGGAGATGGGAGTAACAATCGCTACGGCGTCGCAATCAGAATCAAGAACGGCTTCGAATGATGACAGCGCCTTCACGTTCGGAAATTGCTTCGTAATGTGCTTCACCCGCTGTGGATCAAGATCGCAGCAAAACACTTGAGACACATTTTCGGACGATACAAAATTCCGAACGAGATTCGGCCCCCAATATCCCAACCCAACAACGGCAACCTTCATTGCAAGTCCTTTATCTGGAGGTTATTTTGCGCCAATTCCAAGGAGCATCACGGGAATTGTTTTAAGGAGTAAACGGACGTCCAAAAACACCGATGCATTTTGAATATAGTACAAATCAAGAACGACCATGTCTTCAAAGCCGACGACACTCCTCCCACTCACTTGCCAGATGCCGGTACACCCAGGTAAAACACTCAACCGGCGTTTGTGCCAATCTTCATAGTGTTCCCATTCATACGGAAGACAGGGCCTCGGACCAACCAGGCTCATATCTCCTTTGACAACATTAAGGAGCTGCGGCAGCTCGTCAAGACTTAGACGTCGGAGCCATCTGCCGGACCTCGTCACACGCGATTCATTCACTATCTTGGTGGATTGATCTATCGAAGGTACTGACCGGCGTTTTGTTTTTATGAAAGCTGTTACCCGATCTTTTCGCATCTGATCCTGATCGCTTCCCAATTGCATCGATCTGAATTTGTAGAACGTAAAGGGGACGCCATTCTTACCAATTCGTATTTGACGGAAGAACACCGGTCCGGATGAATCAAGCTTGATAATTACCGCGATAACGGTCAATAGCGGGAGTAGCAGAATAATACCGATCACGGCAAGTACCGTATCAAAAATTCGTTTGTACCTTTCCTTCACAGGACTGGGGCCGGCCTGCGAAACACTGACAACGGGAACATCACCGTATTGTTCGATCAAAATGCGCGAAGGAATAACATCATACAGTGGAGACGATATTTTCACGCTCACCCCACTGCTCACAGCAAGTTCCATGACCTCCATGAGCCGCGCGTAGCTTGTATTCTCCAGGCATATGATCGCTTCATTGACTTCATGGATCTTGATACAATCAACCAACTCTTCAATCCGACCTATGACCTTCGCATTCCCAAAAATCCTTTTCCCCATCTGCATTTCATCATCGATGAAGCCAACAACATGGCATCCGGCGTGGGGATGAAGGAAGAGATTCACTGCTAAATTTTTCCCTGTCATTCCTGACCCGACAATAAGTACTTTTCGCTGGTAAATCCTTTGCCGTGAAAACCATAGAAACAACTTACGGAAGATGAGTACACGTACCGTGAGAAAAAGAAATGATGCCGCAACGCCGTAGTACACAAGCAGCAGACGGCTTTCAAGTGCCCATAAGCTCTTTGTAAAAAAAGAAAGCAATGCAAGGCTGATAACGATGAACACCTGTGCTTTCGCCACCTGGACGGCATGATAAACAAGTGTTATGAAGACGTTGGTCTTGTAGAGATGAAAATACTGAAAAACAAACACGGTCATCCCACCACACACCAGCAGATACGTCAGTTCTTCAAAGAGTGGTGCCGCGCCAAATAGCTCGCCGGATATCCGCAAATTGCGCGCCTGCAAGGCAATCACGAATGCGACATTGCAGGTTAACCAATCCAGGCCTGCCAGGACAAACTTGTACGGCGGGTATTTTTTGAATACGGCAATCATGTCGACTTTACTATGGCTTGGAAGTTGAACGTGTCCGGAAAAATGCAATAATTATGCCGCATTTGCCTTGTTCTCTATCACTCAATTCATCTCAATATCTTCTGCTGGGTGAAAACAATCGCAAAGAACAGGAATCTTTTTCCTCTGTGGTTCAGTTGGGACACAATCACGTTCTCGCCATTGCTGGTGGCGAATTCCTCGAAAGTTTTTCTAATAGGATGTTCACAATCCTTTCGGCGGTTTTACCGTCCCAATATTTTGGGATTCCCGCCTTCTTTCTCTTCCTTGCCAACAAACTCAACGTCTTTTCAACTATGAAATAGGATTCAGACCCTATAACCTCATTGGTTCCTTCCAACACAGTGATTGGTCGCTCAGTAGTCTTCCGCAATGTCAGACATGGGACGCCAAAGACGGTTGTTTCTTCCTGAACACCACCTGAATCCGTCAACACAAGCGCAGAGGATGCTATCAAGGAAAGAGAATCGAAGTAACTTAATGGGTCAGTTAACCGGAGATTCTCATAGGACTTCAACAATTCAAGCAGCCCGTGTGTTTCCAGCATTTTGCGCGTACGCGGATGGAGCGGCCAGACAAGAGCGACATGTTTCTGTATCTCATAGAGTGCATCACAAATGCCCGAGAGGGTCTTTCGGTCGTCCACATTCGATGGCCGGTGGAGAGTGACATAACCGAATGCCTGCCCGTTGATTGAAAGTCTTTGTTTGATTTTTGAAGCATCAAGAGCGGGCTTTGCCGCAAGAAGACTATCGATCATGGTGTTACCGACAAAAAATATCTTGCTCTCCGGAATGCCCTCTCGAAGAAGGTTCGCATTGGCATCTATGCTTGATGTAAAAAGGAAATCCGCAAGTGAATCGGTAACGATTCGATTAATCTCTTCAGGCATCGTTCGGTCAAAACTCCTCAAGCCTGCTTCCACATGAGCAACACGTATGTTGAGCTTTACCGCGACCAGCGTACAGGCCAGTGTCGAGTTAACGTCTCCAACGACGACAACCAAATCAGGAAGATTGTTGAGCAGTGCTTCTTCAAATGCCATCATAATCCGGGCGGTCTGGTTTGCATGAGACCCGGAACCAACACCAAGATAAATGCTTTGCTCAGGGATTTGTAGCTGGGAGAAAAAAATGCCGGACATTTCATCATCATAATGCTGGCCGGTATGGAGAAGCGTTGCCGAAATGCGATCGGGATGTTTCCGATATTCCCGCATCAGGGGGGCTATCTTGACAAAGTTTGGTCGGGCCCCGACAACATTCAGAATATTGAGCGGTTTGTCCAAACGAATCAATCGAAAAATTGCACAATTGTTGACGTTACATAGTCGATCTGTGCACTTGTTAACTCCGGAAACATCGGCAAAGAAAGACCTTGAGAAGCAACCGTTTCAGTAACAGGAAATGCACCCTGTTTGTATCCTAAGTGCCGGTAGGCCTCTTGCAAATGGAGCGGCACCGGATAATGGAGACCGGTTCCAATTCCTTTTGAAGCAAGATGTTCCCGCAAAGAGTCCCTCATTTTTGTCTGAATCACATATAAGTGATACACGTGCGTGGCCCGTTCATGTTCTCGCGGAATGATGATATCTCCAACACCGGCCAGTCTCGTTGAATAAAGACCAGCAAGTTTTCGTCTGTTGTCTGTCCATTCTCTGAGATGCGGCAACTTAATCCCAAGAACAACGGCCTGAAGTGCATCAAGACGGTAGTTGTGCCCAACCATGCTATGCTGGTATTTTTTTGTCTGGCCATGGTCACGCAGTGTTCGTATCGTAGAAGCAATGTTGTCGTCGTTTGTAGTAACGCCGCCTGCTTCCCCGTACGCGCCCAGATTCTTTGCCGGATAAAAGCTGAATGCGGTTGCAATCCCGAAGTGTCCAACGTACTTGTTGTCGTATTGCGCAAGATGTGCCTGGCAGGCATCTTCAATAACTGGAATTCCATGACGGTTTGCGATTCCCATAATATCACCCATTGCCGCCGACTGACCGTACAAATGAACCGGAATGATCGCCTTTGTTTTTTTTGTAATCGCCTGTTCGAGCCGCTCTGGATCCATTGTATATGTTATGGGATCGATGTCAACAAATACAGGTACTGCTCCTGTAAATGAGATTGCTTCGGCTGTTGCAATAAACGTATGTGAGACCGTAATAATTTCGTCTCCTGCGCCAATCCCGCAAGCCCACAAAATTGAGTGCAAAGCATCGGTTCCGGACCCCACTCCGATACAATGTTTCATTCCATGCAAACCCGCGAAACCCGCTTCAAAATCTTCCACTGGCTTCCCAAGAACAAACTGCGATGATGCCATCGCTTTTTGCAAAGCAGGCAGAATCTTCTCGCTCAAGGATCGATACTGTATCTTCAAATCAACAAAAGGTACTTCCATCCTGATTGTACGATTACTCCTTTGTGGTCAGATTGACTCAAATATACACTTTTCATCCAATAAACAAAATACTCCGGTTATATAAATCCTTTCTTTAATTCTTTCTGCTAAGAGACTACAGGCTGGTTCGGTCCAACATACCCACTCTGAACGACCTTCCCAAATGGCCCCCTTGGCCTGCAACTAGCTGGAACACGTGAATTTACTCTACGCAATAGAGCCTGAATTGCGTTAGAGAAATGGCCTCGGAGCAAGAAAGAAAGGCTAGCGGTTTCGTAACAACCACAACGGATCTCCTGGAGTAGAACTTTGGAAAGAGGGCGTTTCGCGAAAAGGGGGCACAGACGACGAATCTGTGATCAGCTCGAAATCCCTTTGGTGACAAATGAAATGCTAATACCGGAAAGAATCTCGGCAATTTGTTCCGCAAGCGATTGATGTTGAGTTTTGAATCGGTTCGCTGAAGGCCGCCGGACAACGTTAATCGATTCAATGTGTGATATGCTTTCAACAAACGTTAGTCTTCCCTCTCTCTCAAGATACTCGTCAAGATAAGGTCTTCGGCCCGTAAAGATGCTGAATGTCGGAACTCCAAGGAGTGCCGCCTCGCGGTTCATCGTTCCGCCGCCACTGACGACCAAATCTGAACTCCATAACAACTGCAAGCCGTCAACGGCTTGGTTCAGTATTGAAACATTTGCCTTTTTTGTCTGCTCGATTAGCCGGCTCTCTGCATTCGTGCGGCCTACTATTAGACAATGACAGCCCGGAACCGATGAAAAGTAGTCTATCGCTCTGGTGAAGAGTTGTTCGCTCTTCTCATCGTGATAGTTTCCTGTCATACTCGGCGGTCGCAACGTAACAAGAATGGCGTTCTCGTCTATTCCCAACGCTGAGCGGAAGTTTTTCTCCGGAACGAAGTGCTGCAGATATGTTTCTTCCTTGAAACCATCGTAACGAATGATTTTCTTCAAACGAAACCCCGCTTCAACGAGCCTCTTGTCGGGAATCAATGACGGCATCAGGATAACTGAAGCAAGTGCATTGAAAATTCTTGCTTCAGTGTATTCATAGTCGAGCATAAGGACCGAGGGAATACCCAAACGTTTCGCCGCAACCAACTGACTTCGGGACCCGTGACTGACTGCCAGCGTGATGTTCTTACCCGAGACTTCCTTTACAAGTTGATTCGAACGCTGAATCAGGTTTACAATTTTCCGTACTTTGC
>JBGPGQ010000148.1:0-7791 GCA_041483995.1 Bacteroidota bacterium | reverse complement strand
TTAGGTGCTGGCAAGGCGATCATCTCCACACCATATTGGTACGCGCAAGAGATGCTCGCAGATAAACGAGGCGTCCTTGTCCCCTTCCGTGACCCCGCTGCCCTGGCTGAGCAAGTGATCAATTTGTTGGGGAATGAAGCGGAGCGGCACGCGATGCGCAAGCGTGCTTACTTGTTTGGACGAGCAATGGTCTGGTCAGAAGTGGCGAAACGCTATATGGAAAGTTTTGAACGTGCTCGAGCAGAACGCCGCCATTATGTCCCTCCGGGATTCAGCGCGAAAACCCTCGATCAATACCCAAGTGAATTACCTCCGCTAAGATCGGACCACTTGCGAACCATGACGGATGAAACAGGAATTCTGCAGCATGCTCTTTTTACTGTGCCGAACTATTCTCATGGATATACTACTGATGACAATGCACGCGCTCTTTTGGTGAGCATTCTCTTGGATGAACTTGGTTACAGTGAAAGCGTGGGATTAGCTTCCCGTTATCTCGCTTTCCTTGGGTTTGCATTCAACCTTCAGAACAAACGGTTCCGCAACGTCATGGATTATCAGCGCAAATGGGCTGAAGACACAGGCTCGGACGATAGTCATGGCCGTGCAATTTGGGCATTGGGAACTGTCTTAAGCCATTCCACGAAACCATCATTCAACAGTATGGCGGCCTGGTTGTTTGAGCAAGCTCTTCCCTCCATTCTTGTAACGACCAGTCCCCGGGCGTGGGCATTTGCGCTCATCGGCATTTCAGAGTACTCACAAAAGTATTCCGGCGATCGGATGGCCAACTTGGTCAGGGAAGAACTCGCTAGCCGACTCTTGAGATTGTATCAAAGCAACCGTTCGGACGACTGGCGTTGGTTTGAACGAAGGCTCACGTATTGCAACGCAGCTCTGCCCCATGCCCTCCTTGTCTGTGGCAGGTCAATCCCAAATAGTGCAATGACTGAAGCTGGATTGGAGTCGTTGAAATGGTTGACCGATTTGCAATGTGCAGGTAACGGGCATTTTGTTCCAATCGGTTCGAACGGATTCTATGAGTTTGGGAATGAACGTGCCCGCTTCGATCAACAGCCGGTTGAGGCACAGGCAATGGTGTCGGCTTGTCTTGAAGCATTCAGAATTACAGGGGACAAACATTGGAACAAGGAAGCCCGTCAGTCATTTGAGTGGTTCCTCGGGCGGAACGATTTGAAGCTTCCTTTGTATGATCCAACAACAGGTGGTTGTCGTGACGGTTTGCATCCCGACCGGCCGAATGAAAATCAGGGCGCGGAGTCTACGCTCGCGTTTCTTCAGTCATTATTGGAATTGCGTTTAGCAGAACAGACACATTTATCTATGGAGACAATATTAAAACGAACAATCAACATTCAGAACTTTTCCACCGTCACAAGCTGAATCCTATTCTTACGGCCGACAATTGGCCCTATCCTATCAATAGTGTGTTTAATGCTGGCGCCACGTTGTTACCTGATAGAACAACATTGCTTTTGTGTCGAGTGGAGGACCGGCGAGGACTTTCTCATTTAAGTGCCGCCCGATCCGCAAACGGAATAGATGGTTGGAAGATTGATCAGAAGCCAACGCTGTTACCCAATCCCGAGAGTTTTCCGGAAGAATTATGGGGCATTGAAGATCCACGTATTACGTTTGTGTCAGAGTTAAAGAAATATGCGGTTGTGTACACTGCATACACGCGTGACGGTCCTGGCGTTGCTTTGGCACTTACTGAGAACTTTCACACGTTTGAGCGCTTCGGTGTGATCATGGCGCCTGAGGATAAAGATGCAGCACTTTTACCACATCGCATTGACGGGAACTGGGCCTTGATTCATCGCCCCGTCAGTGCACCGAGAGCGCACATGTGGATTTCATACTCTCCTGACCTAAAGAATTGGGGTGGCCATACTCTGATGATGGAAGCCCGGAAGGGTGCGTGGTGGGATGCAAATAAGATTGGTCTTTCGCCCCCGCCCATTGAAACACCTCAGGGGTGGTTAGTGATTTACCATGGTGTAAAACAGTCTTGTGCCGGATGCATTTATAGGTTAGGGCTTGCACTGTTTGATTTGAAAAAGCCTGAGCGTTTGCTCAAGCGCTGCAATGAATGGGTCTTCGCTCCGGAAGAGCCGTACGAACAACGCGGCGATGTTGGATACGTCGTGTTTCCGTGCGGCTACACGATAGGTCAAGATGGCGATGCCATCAATATCTACTACGGCGCGGCAGATACAAGCATTGCCCTTGCAACCGGTAGCATACGCATGATGCTTGAATGGCTTGAACAGCACGGCGAAGCTTTCAGTTCATAATGCCGGTAAGGGTAATGAGAAGAGAGTGATATTTCCAAACTCGAGATGTTTAGCTCACACCAATAAAAAAAAGGAAGAAGACTATGCTATATACTATCGCTGTTATTCTCGTCGTCCTATGGCTCCTGGGGTTAGTCTCTTCCTACACCATGGGTGGTTTCATCCACATCCTTCTGGTGATTGCCATTGTTGTCGTTTTGCTTAGAATCATTCGCGGTGAAAACGTGTTTGGAGCAAAGAAGTGATTCTAGGGAACGCGATCCCATCGGGGCGCGCTATCATATCGAAGCAAAAAAACTAATTAACATTTGAGTCACATCATATAGGGAAGGAAACCACGATGAAAACACATAGAAACGGAGTCATTGCAATGGTGCTGTTTCTCTGTGCCGCCATGATGGGCTGCGGAGCCAGCAACGCCGTGAAGGGTGGGGCAATCGGTGCTGGTGGCGGCGCTGTCATTGGTGGTCTTATCGGAAAGGCAGCGGGGAATACAGCACTCGGCGCCATCATCGGGGCAGCGGTGGGTGGAACCACCGGCGCCATCATCGGCAACAATATGGACAAGCGAGCTGAAGAGATGAGACAAGATCTCTCGAACGCAAAGGTCGAACGAGTTGGCGAGGGAATCAAAATCACGTTCGACTCTGGAATTCTGTTCGTGACGAATTCATCTGAGCTGCAGCCCGCGGCCAAGGCGAACATTGAGAGTCTTTCGAAGATACTGAATAAATATCCGGACACAAACATACTCATCGAAGGCGATACCGACAACGAAGGCACCAACGAGTATAACCAAAAATTGTCAGAGCGTCGTGCTCAGTCTGTTGCTGACTATCAAAAAGGTCAAGGTGTTGCCGGGTCGAGAATTTCGACCGTAGGGCTCGGCGAGCTGAACCCTGTCGCTTCGAACGAAACGGCAGCGGGTCGCCAGCAAAATAGACGCGTTGAAGTTGCCATTTTTGCGAACGAGAAAATGAAGGATGCGGCTGAAAATGGCAAACTCAAATAGCTAAACCTCGTGGAATGAAGAACCCCCCAGGTTTTCCTGCGGGTCGACATTCATTGTGGATAAGAGTTAAGACATTACAATAAAAAGGGAGTAGACCTATGAAACATTATTCTTATGCAGTCATCGCACTGTGTTTGGTCCTTGCCGCTCAAGGGTCCCTTGCCCAAGAGCGCGCTTTTGGACTCGGTGTGATCATCGGCGAACCGACTGGACTCAGCGCCAAGTTATGGACCTCACCCGTGAACGCGTTCGATTTTGGTCTTGGCTGGTCGATTGGAGGCGATCGCATCGGCAAATACAAAGGAAACTACAATGGACGAACCCGCGTTCATTTGCACATGGATTACTTATGGCATTCCTTTGAAGCCATTCACTCGTCTGAACGATTTCCATTGTACTATGGCTTTGGTGGACGCATTAATAGTGGCGCCGGTTATGACGGCTCTGTGGCAGTCCGAGGTGTGTTCGGTATTGCATGGCTACCGCATGATACGCCAATCGACGTGTTTCTTGAGCTTGTTCCATCGCTTCAGCTCACAACATCAACGGGTTTTGGCATGGATGCGGGCATCGGGGCAAGATACTTTTTTTGACGATCTCTGCATCAAGTCTCCAAACGCTACAGTTTGTTGGCTTGATTTGACTAACAGACAATAGACCAATGTTTGTCTTGGCCGAAAAGGAACATCTTGTGAATCAGGCAAAGAGTGAAAAATGCCTTGTCACTAAGGATGGACGCTTGATCTGGCTTGTCTATTCGTTGCTAAGAGATAGGTCGTTCGCTTTGGCGGGATTTGTTGGGGTGGATGGAATATTTTATCCTCATGTTGTCAAGGAGAGTGGTGAGTGATAGGCCGGGCGTTGTTATCATCATTGGAGTCGGCATAGCCACACATTCGATGCTTCACTGCTCGTGTAACAGAGTTCATCACCGACACGATTATCCCGTGCATTGATAGAGGCCACACATACCATAAATCATCGAGACCAGCGATTTGATAAATGAAAGAAAAATCAATTCATTATTTGTGACCAGACGGCCAGCCGCAGAGAAGCTCCGGATGATACGGAAACGAACTCGATGGAACAGCAACACAACTCGCATACACCGACCGACCGAAAGACATCTTCTCGTCGCAAGTTCACAGTGTATACATTTCTGGCGGTTGGATCAGTCGTACTTCTATCTGCACTTTTATTCTTCTTCTGTACGGACAGCTTTATCAATACCTTTCTCAAAGGTCGGATCACTGAAGCTTTTCGAGAAGCTTATCCGGCATACGGCATTCGAATTGGCGGCATCCAATACAATATCCGGGAGAACCGGATTGGGTTCGACTCTGTAGCCCTGACGGCGGTTGATTCCACCTTATCGTGTACTATTGACGCGTACTCCATGAGTGGGATTGGCTGGTTGGAGCTTCTTTGGGCAAGAGGTCTTGTTCCCAGTGGTTTTACCGGCACTGTTCTCGACGCAAGGGGAATTGTGTTTACGTTTCCGCGACAACAGTATGAACTTCGTTGCAGGCTTCTGCGTGTATCGGTGCCGGATTCAGAAATAGTAGTTGACGCTCTGGGGCTTCATCCTTTGGGCGATGATGAGCAATTCTTTGCGGGGAGCAAATTCAGAAGAACACGATTTCGCATTGCTGTTCCGACTGCGAGTGTAACAGGTTTGGCATGTCTCGAACTGCTGCAGGGAAAGATGTACCGCGCCCGTTCCGCCCACATCCGCGATGCATTTGTTGATGTCTTGATCAATAAGGACAAGCCCGCTGCCCTGGACACTTCAAGTCCTCCGATGCCCAACGAGATTCTCGCCCTGATAGAACAACCCATCGAAGTTGATAGCCTGAACATTTGGAATGCGGCGTTGAAGTATGGCGAACGGTTTGCTCCCCGTTCAAAGCCCGCCGTGATAACGCTGGATAGTATGCAGGTGTCGGCACAAGGGATAAATAACCGAGGGAACGCTGGAGATACAGTGGTCATTCGTGCACAAGGAGAATTTATGAAGTCGGCGGAGGTAAATATCCTCATGTCTATTCCCATTTCATCACATGGGTTCTCGCTTCGATATTCAGGCTCGCTGAGTAGAATAAATTTGAACGCGCTCAATCCGTTCGTTGAACCGGCCGAACAGATACGCATTAAATCAGGCAGCCTTCAAGCGGGATCGTTTGACATCAATGTTACTGCCGGGCAGGCAAGCGGTGGTGTGCGGGCAGTGTACAAAAACCTGACCCTTGCAGCAATCAACAAACGCACGGGAAGCGAAAAGGGGGTCTTCAATGTGATTGCTTCTTTTGTAGCAAACAACATAAAGATTCGTAGGAACAATATGCCCGGCAAATCGATGAAGATCGGTACGGTGAAATACACGCGGCAACGGGATGACCCATTTTTCCGGTTTGTCTGGTTCGCACTGCGTAGTGGCGTGGGGGATGTTGTTGGATTTTGATTGGCGATAACTGCATTTTTCAGCCTCATGGGCTAGATCATTTCTCTTGACAAACAAGTTCTCTCTTATTATATTTAACCATATGGTTAACTATAATTCGCGCATTTAACAGATCCGTTGTACCTTAAAACAAATCACCAACCAATAATCAAAGGAGCAGTTTATGTCGGAAAAAGAAATGTTTCTCAACACGTGGGAACGTGAGTTCGCAACGACGATGAAAATTCTCAAGCAACTTCCCGCAGATAAGGCAGATTATACGCCGACAGCAGAGAAAACCAAAAGTGCAAAAGGGCTCGCGGAGGTTTTTATCTCCGAGCTCAACGCTGTGGATGGCGTGACAAAGGGGAGTATTGATTTCGGAGCGAAAAGGCCTACCTTCGCAACGTATGCGGATGTCCTGACTGCTTACGAAAGCACATACAAGACGATGGTATCCAAAGTGAAAGCAATGTCCGAGTCGGATTTGAATTCCTCGATGCCCTTCCCCGTTGGACCGAAGCAGATGGGACAACTCCGCAAAGCGGACATTCTATGGTCGGTGTTGATGGACAGCGTCCATCACCGCGGGCAGTTTTCGATTTACTTGCGACTCGTTGGTGCAAAGGTTCCTTCGATTTATGGCCCCTCGGCCGATGAGCCGTGGATGTAGACAAACCGGCAACGGCTTCCTTGAAGAACAAGACACTTCACATTTCCCCTTTCTCAAAGTAACGAGAGAGGGGGGATGTTAATGTCGAGGTCAACGGGACGACATGGTGTTGCACGAATAACAGATCTGTTGTATCTTCAAATGAATCACAAACCAATAGTCAAAGGAGCAGTTATGTCAGAAAAAGAAATGTTTCTAAATTCGTGGCAACGCGAGTTTGCAACGACGTTGAAAATCCTCAAACAGCTTCCGGCGGAGAAGGCGGACTTTACTCCGACAAAAGAAAAAACAAAATCGGCAAAAGGGCTGGCCGAAGTCTTCATTTCGGAGCTTGGCATTGTGGATGGTGTTGTAAAGGGAAAGGTTGATTTCGGTGGTCAGATGCCGAAGATTGGAACCTATGCAGATGTTCTAAAAACCTACGAAAGCACATTCAAGGCCATAGTCCCGAAAGTGCAGGGAATGTCTGAAGCGGATTGGAATGCAATGATCACTGTTCCCGTCGGACCAAAGAAGATGGGCGACGTCCGTCGCGCTGATATGTTGTGGTTGATGCTGATGGATAGTGTTCATCATCGCGGTCAATTTTCTATTTACTTGAGACTCGTCGGAGCAAAGGTTCCCTCGATCTATGGTCCTTCCGGTGATGAGCCGTGGATGTAGGACGTTTTAGCCTGCACCTAGCAAGCGGCTATCCGATTGAAGCACTATTGAAATGTGGCGTTGAATTCCTCAACATGTGGACAGGGTGACACTGTCTTCATGATGGCCCTCCTACGCACTGTGGTTCCGGCGGTACACTTTCCTTCCTGAACACCTCCTGGGGCACGGATTCCCCACGAAGCGTCTCTGGTACACCAATTGCTTGAATACGCACGGTAGAGACGACCCAACGGGTCGTCTCTACTTGAAGAGGTGTCATTATCAACAGGAGACCGCAATGAATGGAAAACTGATTTCGTGGGGAGGTCCGGTGATCGCCATTTTGATTTTGGGAATGTTCGGATGCAAGAGCGATTCGGCAACTCCCAATGCAACGAACCCGCCGGCCAACACGGTAGCCATGAGTTCAAGTTTGTTCAACCCGGCCGCCATAACTGTTGCGCGGGGGACGACCATAACATGGCGGAACGACGATGGTGTCGTCCACACTTCCACAAGCGACAGCACAGGTTGGGACACGGGAAATATCCAGCCCGGTGCGAGTGCAACGACCGTCTTCAGTGCACCCGGGACGTTCACGTATCATTGCACATTCCATGTGGCAATGGGTATGGTAGGAACAATCACAGTTCAGTAGTGCACGGAGGCATTTCGATGAAACGGTACACCTCGGCAGCTCTCTCCA
>JBGPGQ010000147.1:0-7826 GCA_041483995.1 Bacteroidota bacterium | reverse complement strand
CGTTGCCTTATCCCTTATGATTGCAAGGTCCGGCAACATGCCAACAACAAAGAACGTGCTGCTGACGGTAAGGTACGTTGTAATTGCCAGTACATCCCACGCAAGAGGCGAGCGGAAATTCGGCCAGAGACCTCCAAAGTTTGGAATGGGAAGAATCCAGTGCGCGACCCAGACACGCCCAAGATGAATGAACGGAAACAGACCGGCGGTCATCAGGCCAAAGACCGTCACAGCCTCGGCGCTACGGTAGACTGCCGCTCTCCATCGCACACGGACAAGGAACAGAATCGCTGAGATAAGCGTACCTGAGTGCGCGATACCGACCCAGAAAACAAACGTAGTGATGTACATTGCCCAACCGACCGGACTGTTTTTTCCGGCAAGGCCCATGCCATCGCGAATCTGAGTCCACCACGCCCACGCACCCATCACGACAAGAAGAAACAGGATCGTGAGAAGAGCCCAATATCCCTTGCTGGCCGGACGCATGGTTTGCATCAGGTCGATGTCGGTGTCCGTGTAATTTAGTTTGTAGTTGCTTTCCATTTTCGTTTGCAGGTTGTCGTATTCACTTATCACCGCCCCCTGCCCCCTCCTCGGCTTTGTTTTGCCTCCAGGAGGAGGGGTGTGTCATTCTCGGGCGTGTTTTGCAATGATTTTTGATTGCGAAACAAATTCAAGAATGAAGCTCCCTCCCCTTTCTGTGTAACATCGAAGCCAAGGGGAGGGTCGGGAAGGGGTCAACCAATTCCCTCTACATCTTGATCTTCCTCAAATATGTTATCGCAGGAAGCGTATTCAACTCATGCAGTACATGGTACGGACGCGTGTGGTCCTTCTCGGCAAGCTGCGAAACCCTGCTCTCAGGGTCTTTCAGATCACCGAATGCAATCGCCTCCGCCGGACATGACTGCGCACATGCGGGCACAATCTCACCATCATTCACATTGCGATGTTCCATCCGCGCATTGTTCTTCCCTTCACTTATCCGCTGCACGCAGAACGTACACTTTTCCATCACGCCCTTCGAACGAACGGTGACATCCGGATTGAGCTGCCAGTTCAAAGGCTCCGGCCAGTCATGTGCAAACCAATTGAACCTGCGAACCTTGTACGGACAATTGTTTGCGCAGTAACGCGTCCCGATGCACCGGTTGTATACCTGGCCGTTCAAACCCTCTTCTGTGTGATAAGCTGCATAGACTGGACAGACTGTTTCACACGGTGCACTGCCACACTGCTGGCAAAGCATCGGGAGGAATTTTGCTTTACGCTCCTGCAACGAACCCGGAAAGAGTGTTGGGACGATGTCATCAAAATATCGGTCGATGCGGATCCATGCCATTTCTCTGCCGTTCATTACTTCCTCTGCACCGACAACTGGAATATTATTCTCCGCATAGCACGCAGTCACGCACGCGCTGCACCCGTTACACTTGTCAACATCGATCACCATTCCCCATTGATGTTTGGGATACACTTGTTCAGGATATATAGAAGGCTCCGCATGTTCTTCGTGCTCAATCCCCTTCTCGACATCGGCGAGCAAAACTTCCTGCACGATGTTCCTGCCATGTTCGGACTCCTCTTCCTGTACCGAAGCAAGCGGAAGCTTGCCGGACAGCTTGAGAATTTCAACTTTTGCACCTAACCACAACATCCCTCCGGACTTATCGAGTGAGAGTTTTAGATCAAGGAGATCAATAGGATTGACCCCCACATTCGATGCATAGCGACCAAACTCTGTGTGTCCTTGCCCGATGGGAATTGCCACGAACCCGGATCGCAAACCCTTATGCACATACGCGGGCAACTCATACTTCGCATGCGGTGAGGTCACCTGAATCTTGTCACCATTTTGAATGCCCAATTTTTCTGCATCCAAGGGACTAATCTCGATCCATGAACCCCAGACAAGCCGGGTCATTGGATCGGGAAGCTCCTGAAGCCAGGGTTTGTTCGCACCACGACCATCGTAGTAACTGATCGATGGATAGGTAAGAAGCGTGAAATTCTCTCCGCTGGCTCGTGCGTCTTTTGGTCCCGCAATGTCAGATGCTGTAAGTGTTGATGAAAGCTTGACTTCCCGTGATGCAGTTGACTCCCACACTCCACCGCGCGCGAGTGATTCTACCCAGAACGCTTCAAAGTCCCTGCTGCCACCAACACGCTTATGGATTTGCCTCCACTCGTTTTTCACGTATTCATGGAATGACGGCGAAGAGAATTGAGAACCCGTTGAAAGCTTCTTGCCGATCTCAAGCAGAATATCTCCCAGCATTTTTGTTTTGAATACCGGCTGCATCACCGGTTGCATGAGACCGTGGACTCCCTTGCTCGGCTCATGATCTCCCCAGCTTTCCAGGGCGGTGTGAATCGGCAGAACGAGCGTTGCATGCGATGTCGTTTCATCCATGAAGCTTGAACAACTGACAACAAGAGGAACCTTGCTCAACACCTCTGCGAAGCCGACCGAGGCCGGCATTGAGAAGACCGGATTGACGTCATTCAAGAAGAGGGCAGAGATTTCATTACTCTTCATGGAGTCGACGAGCGCGAGGACCGATGCATATGAGCTTAACCGCGACAACGTATTGGGCTGATCAAATTTCACCGTCTTTCCGATGTTGCCGCAGACATAATTAAGCAGATTGACCGCAGCGATCGTCTGGACGCCGAATTCTCCCTCAATGATCGGGCCGCCGGCAACAGCAAGTGACCGTGTTGAAGATGCAAACATCTTGGCAAGTTCTTTGATCCGTTCACTGAAAACTCCAACAGAAGCAGCTATCTTCTCAGGAGTGTAATCGTGAACGAGCGATGAGATTCGTGCAAGCTCATTGGAAGGCAACCTCGCAGCAAGGCCTGAAGAAATAATTGTATTAACAAGACCCAGAGCAAGCGTTCCAAGCATATCAGGATGAACATCTAACCACTCATCGGCGCTGGCAGCGGTCATTGAGAGCCGTGGACCGATGTAGATAAACTTGTTCCTCTTCTTGTGCTCATACCCTCGCAGTTGCGAGAACTGGTTGGCAAAGCCGACGGGCGAGAGCCACGTCTCCAGAAAGTCCGCACCAAAAGAAAATACCGTATCCACATTCTCAAAATCGTACGTTGGAATTTCTGCAACACCAAACGTAAACTCGTTCGCCCGCTTGAGCGCTTCGTGACCAAACGGCTCATAACGGTATCGCCGGTTTGAGCCAACGGCCGCGAGCCAATCATCCACAAGCGTATCAAGGCTGCCGGTGATGTGCGGTGTTGTCCATGCAATATCTTTGCCGCGGCCTTTCTGTTGTATCTCTGCAAGTTGAGCAAGCAGAAACTCCTCGGCCTTCTCCCAGCTCAATTCCTCCCATGTACCGTCAGACTTTTTGCGCATGGGCGATTGGATCCGGTCCGGATTGTACATTCCCTGCAGCGATGCCTGTCCCCTTGCGCAGAGCGTTCCTTTGTTTACCGGGTGCAGCGGATTGCCCTCCACCTTTGTTGCCCGGCCTTCACGCACGCGCACACTGATGCCGCAGCCTGCCGGACACTCACGGCATACGCTTGCGTACCAGACCGATCTTCCCGGTATAATTTCCTCGGCGGGGATGACGTACGGAATGAGCTTCTTCGGTTCTTTGGGGAAGCAGCCCGGAACCGATGTCGCAACCGTTGTTGCGCCGATGAGTTTGAGGAAGTCTCTACGTTTCAGATCCATTGACCAAATGCCTTGTCAATTTGTTTTCCTTCCCTTTTTCTTCACCAGTTTTGTTTTCTCATCCTTCTTTGCGCTACTGAAGGATGCAAGCCTCTCCCAATCAATTGCACCGTTTGAATGACAGAAATCCTTAACGAATTCAGCCGTGAATCGGTTCACAGATTGATCCCAGAGCTTTCGATATTTTGGTCGATTCTTGGCAGGAACATCTCTCATTAGCCGAATCAGTTTTAGGTAGAAATCTGGATCACCAGTAATCTCCTCCCAAAATTCTTGTCCTGATCTGCGACGAAATCGAGAATTGTCCGTGGGCTCACTTGATTGTCTGCCATACGCTTGACCACACAAAGGATCAAATTGTTTTTGAATCTTGTACAATCGCTTTCTCAATGCATCAAAATTGGTACTCTGCCTTTTGTGTTGATCAGCATTTCCCCAATTAGGTCCGGACTTGACGGCAACAGCCAAGAAACGATCTTTGGTTTCGACAACAAAATCAATACCTTCTCCTTGTCCAACCTTACCTCCAGATGCAATAACTGCTATCGGCTCAAAAAAGGCATTTCCAAAAATTGTTTCATCCGAGGATGAAATATGTGCGGCCATAATCTGCTCAACTATTTCGGAGGCTTTCTCAATCCCCAATGCTCTGTAAAGGTATGGGTTCTTCTTCGACAAAACCTTCCTGAGACTTAACTTTCCAAGACCTGCTAACCTACTATCGTAAAAACGCTCCAAGCAATTAGCGATCTGCTTCTCTAGTTCATCGGTTTCCATTTTCAAAAAGAGTTAGTTCTGATTTGATTACTCTTTGCCGACCTAGTGTCGCGCGTGCCATTTCACAATACTCAGCATTGATTTCGATTCCAATGAATCGCCGCCCAAGCCTTGCAGCAACAATTGCACTGGTCCCTGAACCTAAGAACGGGTCCAAAACGATGTCCCCAGGTTTTGTGAACAATTTTATGAACCATTCTGGCAATGAATCAGGATATGCTGCACTATGTGACTTATTGCTACATTCCGTCGACATATGTAACACGTTTGAAGGATACGCGAGTTCACGGCCTACCCAATTTTCTATCTTCTTGCCAAAGCCACTTGCAACCTTTGACTCATCTCTTTTCTTGTCAGTTGCACTTAGGTTCCGTAGTCTAGCGTTCTTCCAAGAACCCATTGGCACCATTACTGACTCCTGATACATATGAAAGTGCTTTGACTTGGTGAAATGCAGGCATCTTTCCCAAGAGTCGCGGAATCGATTAGGCCATTTGCCAGGATATGAATTCTTCTTATGCCAGATATACTCCTCCGTCCAGAACCACCCTTGAGATTTTATGTGTTTGATCAGATCGATCACATAGGTGTGTCTCTCTCCGTCCACTACTCGTTCTTTAATGTTTAGCACAAACGAGCCCGTCGGCTTAACAACTCGAAGCAACTGTTCAGAGATTGGAGAAAACCACTCAACATATTTGTCAGGGTTGATTCCCCCATACGTATGCTTTCGGCTATCAGCATAGGGAGGTGAAGTAACAATTAGATCGACGTAATTATCGGGCAATTGCCTAAGTTCGGTTCGAGAGTCGCCCTGAATAATTGAATTTGCTATATCAGTGATTGCATGCTGAACGCTCGTTGCATTGTCCAAAATTAACTTGTGAGTCTTCTGGTTCTCCTTGTATAGAATTCGTCTTTGATTCTTCCTTCGAGCCGGCGACACCTTGCGAGAAGCCTTTTTCTTTTTTTGTTTCTTCAACCTATTCTTTCCTTCCCTTATCGATGACATGTTTTAGAAGCGTGATCTTCCCATCTACCTGAGGAGCACTAATTTCTTTGTATCCGAAAATTCCCCAGCTTGGAGCCGATAAAAATAAACGCCACTTGGTTGATCACCTGCGTTCCATTGAACATTGTACGAGCCCGGCGCCTTCACTTCATTCACGAGAGTAGCAACCTCGCGACCCAGAAGGTCGTAGACCTTGAGCGTCACGTGTGACCCCACCCTTTCCCTCCCCTCGGCAATGTTGGCGCTTTGGGAGGGGAGGGTAAAAGCAATCTTGGTTGTTGGATTAAACGGGTTCGGATAGTTCTGAGCAAGACTGAAATGTGTCGGCAAACCAGTTGAGTGCGTTTCCACTGACGTGATCATCTCTGACAGCGGACGCCGCCAGACGCCACTGCCCCCAGTCCCGGCAAGGAGATTCGTGCCGGAGATGACAAGAGCATCGATGTAAGGGTTTGTCAAGCCAGTACTCACAGAACTCCAGCTTGCACCGCTGTTGGTGGAGAGAAAGACTCCACCGGCAAAAGTCCCGGCAAAGAGGCTCGTGCCGGAGACGGCAAGAGCAGTGACATCAGTATCCGGTAAGCCGGTACTCGCCGTGGTCCAGTTTGTGCCGTTGTTGGTGGAAAGAAAGACGCCACCGCCACGAATCCCAGCAAAGAGATTTGTGCCGGAGAGGGCAAGAGCATAGACATCAGTGTTCGGCAAGCCTGTATTCGCCGGAGTCCAGTTTGTACCACTGTTCGTGGAACGGAAGACGCCCCCATCTGTACCGGCAAAGAGATTCCCCGACAAGTCGCGGGCAAGAACATAGATATCCGTGATCGTCAAGCCGGTACTTGCAGGAGTCCAGCTTGTGCCGTTGTTGGTGGAAAGGAAAACGCGGTCGCCACGGGTCCCGGCAAAAAGATTTGCGCCGGAGGCAGCAAGGCAATAGACTGCTGTGTTCGGCAAACCGGCACTTGCGGGAGTCCAGCTTGCGCCGTTATCCGTGGAACGAAAGACTCCGTCGTAGGTTGTCCCAGCAAAAAGATTTGTGACGGAGACGGCAAGAGTACGAACATCCATGTTTGTCAAGCCGGTACTCACGGAAGTCCAGGTTGTGCCGTTGTTGGTGGAAAGAAAGATGCCGCCGCCAAAAGTCCCTGCAAAGAGATTTGTGCCTACGCTGGCAAGAGCGTAGACATCCGTGTTCGTCAAGCCAGCACTCGCTGTGGTCCAGCTTGCACCGTTGTTCGTTGAAAGAAAGACGCCGCCCTGAGTCCCAGCAAAGAGATTCGCCACCGAGACGGCAAGAGCCAAGACGATAGTGTTCGTCAAGCCGGTGCTCGCTGCGCTCCAGCTTGTGCCGTTGTTAGTGGAAACAAAGACATTGTCATCAGTACCGGCAAAGAGGTGCGTGCCAGAAACAGCAAGAGTATTGACATAAGTGTTCGTCAAGCCACTACTCGCCGGAGTCCAGCTTGTGCCGTTGTTCGTTGAAAGAAAAACGCCGCTGCCAAGAGTCCCTGCAAGGAGATTCGGCCCGGTGACGGCAAGAGCAAAGACAAAAATGTTCGTCAAACCGGTATTTGCGGGAGCCCAGCTTGTACCGTTGTTGGTGGAAAGAAAAACGCCGCCTCCAAAAGTACCGGCAAAGAAATTTGTGCCGATGACGGATAGAGCAAAGACATTGGTGTTCGTCAAGCCGGTACTCGCCGGAGCCCAGCTTGTGCCATTGTTGGTGGAAAGAAAGACGCCGCCATTAGTCCCGGCAAAGAGATTCGTGCCGGAAGCGGCAAAAGCATTCACATCGTTATTCGTCAAGCCGGCATTCACCGGAGTCCAGCTTGTACCGTTGTTGGTGGAAAGAAAGACGCCGTCACCATTAGTACCAGCAAAGAGATTCGTGCCTGAGGCTGCAAGAACGCGGACATACATGTTTGTCAAGCCGGTACTCGCAGCCGACCAGCTTACGCCATTGTTGGTGGAACGAAAAACGCCAACAAAAGTCCCGACAAAGAGATCCGTGCCGGAGACAGCAAAGGAAGTAACGGAGCCACCGGAGGGTCCATTGGTTTGGATCCATTGGGCATGCAATGAACTCGTAGTGGTGAACAGACAAAACACCACAAACAGGCATCGGTAAGTGTTTTGCATTTTTTCCCTTTCGTAAAATGGTGCTGTCCATAGAAATATTGTTCTTACTTCTTGTCTGCCCGATACAACCTTTTATTCAAGTTGAGAACATAAAGTCCAAGGGCAAGAAAATACCCAAGAGCCAGAAAACTATACCAGTAGGGAAAAATACTCAACGCGTTGTGGTTACCGACATCCGGGCAAACGTTTTGT